>CANHZI010000074.1 GCA_947464955.1 Oxalobacteraceae bacterium | reverse complement strand
GGTTGATCGCTGGGTTTCGCGAAGCACGCTTTGCGCCATCAACCTCTAAGCGGCTTGCAAGCTGCGCGGTGGAGATTTAGTGCGGTCGCTTTTCTTTGCTTACTTTCTTTGGCGAAGCAAAGAAAGTGAGTGGCCGCCGGGCCACACCCGGCCAGCGAACATTGAGAACGAAAAAGGGTAACTGGTCACCAAGCTAGGCTAACGAAAAGTAAAACGAACAAATTTACAAGCAACGGAAAACGTCAAAAAAAGAGACCCTCTTCAATAAAGAGCCCATAAAACCCCCAAGAACCGGAAGCAAAAAAATGACCCAATTCAGCTCCCAGAAACAAAATCAAAACCAAAGTCAAAACGTCATCGTCGCGATGCTCTTCATCGCCCTCCTCTTCTTCATTCTCGGTTTCGTCACCTGGCTCAATGGTTCCTTGATCCCCTTCCTCAAAATCGTTTGTGAATTAACTGACTTCCAAGCACTCTGGGTGACCTTCGCTTTCTATATCGCTTACACCGTGATGGCGCTGCCATCGGCTGCGGTACTCAGCCGCATCGGTTACAAGAACGGCATGACAGCCAGTCTTGGTGTGATGGCGATCGGTGCGTTAATGTTTATTCCAGCAGCTAAGACCAGTCAATATTCACTGTTCTTAATCGCTCTATTCACGCTGGCCAGTGGTATGACCCTGATGCAAACAGCAATTAATCCTTATATCGTTTGTATAGGATCACGTGACAGTGCGGCGATGCGTATCAGTATCATGGGTTTATTTAACAAGGGCGCCGGCATTGTCGTGCCTATGGTATTCACCGCTTTAATCTTATCCGGCATCACACAAACTTCGAACACTGCACTCGCTGCCATGGATGTCGCTACGCGCGCGGCATTCCGTACAGATCTGGCGAGTCGATTGGTGACGCCTTACATCGTGATGGCTGTGGGTTTGATACTGTTTATGGCCATTATTCACTTTTCTTCACTGAGCGAGCCTGAGCTCGACTCCGAAGGTGATAAGTCACAACACACAACCCGTTTTGGCGTTTTGCGTTTTCCTCAGTTAGTACTCGGGGCGATCACTTTGTTTGCCTATGTCGGCGTTGAAGTCATCGCGGGTGACACCATCGGTCTGTATGGCCATCACCTTGGTGTGCAAAATTATGCGGCACTCACTTCTTACACGATGGGCTTCATGGTGCTCGGTTATTTACTCGGCGCCTTCACGATTCCCCGTTTTCTCTCGCAAAGAAATGCACTCGCTTTGTGCGCAGTGAGTGGCATTCTATTTGCATTCGGCGTAATGTATGCGTCCAACACTGAGCAAAACATGTCACAGATTTTGTTGGCATGGGCTGGTGTTCCTAGCGTACCGAATACCGTTTTATTTCTCGCCATGTTAGGTTTCTCGAATGCTCTGGTTTGGCCTGCAGTCTGGCCACTCGCCCTAGAAGGCTTGGGAAGATATACTGCGGCAGGCTCTGCTGTGCTGATCATGGGCATTTCTGGCGGCGCGATCTTGCCCTTAGCCTATGGTCATTTCTCAGATAGTACAGGCGCACAACAAGCCTATTGGGTGATGTTGCCATGTTATGCCTTGATCTTGTTCTACGCGCTCAAAGGCCACACCATCCGTCAATGGACATCGACTTCGAAATAATCTTATGCTTAAGCTCGACTCTCTAGATCAACAATTACTGCTGCCCGGCACTAAGGGCTTGGCCTTGCGCCGCGCTTTACCACAACACGCGATCGCTGCTCAGCAGTGGAACATGCTCAACGGCGACACCAGTTTTCCAGTCGCCGTGTTGAAAGACAGTGCGCTACAACACAACCTACATTGGATGAAGCATTTTTGCGAGAGCATGAATGTGGTGTTAGCGCCCCATGGCAAGACCACGATGTGTCCGCAGCTATTCGATATGCAGCTCGAAAATGGCGCATGGGGAATGACACTGGCGACGGTGAATCAAACTTTGATTGCTCATCGTTTCGGCGTGCGCCGTGTGCTTCTCGCCAATCAATTGGTCAGCGCCAGCGATACGCAAGCGATATTAGCCTTGATGCACGATGATCCTGAATTTGAGTTTTTTGCGCTCACAGATTCTTTAGATGGCGTCAAACGTCTCGCCACACAGGCGCGCGACGCTGGGCTAACACGTCCGATGAATCTACTGGTAGAACTTGGTTTCCCTGGCGGTCGCACAGGTTGCCGTACGCAAGCAGAGGCAATTGCAGTTGCGCGTGCAATTCATGCCAGCCCGTACTTACGCCTTGCTGGCATAGAAGGCTATGAGGGTCTATTAGTGAGCAAACATCGCGAACAAGACTTGGTAGCGGTGCGCGAGTATATTGCTAGCCTCATTCACCTATGCAAGATCGCCGATACTGAACAGCTTTTTGAGTCAGAACACATACTTCTCTCAGCCGGCGGGTCCGCCTATTTCGATCTGGTCGGTCGCGGCTTTGAACAAGAATTAAAACTGTCTCGCCCGGTCACTGCTATCTTGCGCAGCGGTTGTTATGTCACGCATGATCATGGTTTCTATCACGCCTTAGTCAATGAGATGCAAACACGTGAAAGCCATGTCAAAGCAGAAAACTTGAATCCTGCGCTTGAAGTTTGGAGCATGGTGCAATCACGTCCCGAGCCAGATCTCGCCATCTTAACCATGGGTAAACGTGACGCTTCCTACGATATCGACCTGCCTTTCCCCGTTTGGCTCCATCGTCCAGGCAGCAAGGTTGCACCACAAACCTTGCCAGCAGGCTGCAAGATCGAAAAAATGAATGACCAACATGCCTATCTCCGTTTGCCAGCCGGTAGCGAGTTAAGCCAGACATTACGCGTGGGAGATATTGTTGGATGCGGCATTTCTCACCCGTGTACAACCTTTGACAAATGGCCCTTGATCTTGGTGGTCGATGATGATTACCAAGTTAAATCGGCAGTCAATACCTTCTTTTAAATCAGCTTCACTGTCCACTAAATACGAAAGCCGCCAGAGTCATGATGAGCAACGTCACCTACGATATCGTTATACGCAATGCAGACATCCTTGACGGTAGCGGCACCGCAGCCTTTCGCGGTGATATTGGTATCAGTGAACAAAAAATCGTCGCAATAGCCCCCGCCTTGAGTCTACGCGGTTACGAAATTCTCGATGCAACCGGTCTCGCTGTTGCACCGGGTTTTATCGATGTGCATACCCACGACGATAGAGAAGTGCTCGATGCGCCGACAATGTTACCGAAATTGACGCAAGGGGTGACGAGTGTAATTACCGGCAACTGCGGCATTAGTCTGTCACCATGGGCAGCTGATCGCACGCCACCAGCGCCACTGAGCCTAATTGGCACGCAACGTGATTATCGCTATAGCAGTGTGCAAGATTATGTGAAAGCGATTAAACAAGTACAACCGGCAGTCAATGTCGGCGTCTTGATTGGCCACTCGACTTTACGCGTCAATGCAGTCAGCGATCTTTGCCGCGGTGCCAATGCAGAAGAACTCTCACACATGCAAGACTTGCTCGCGGAGGGCATGCATGCAGGTGCCTTGGGTTTTAGTTCAGGCTTGTTCTACCAAACTAGTAAAGCGGCTGATAATACCGAAGTGATTGAACTGGCAAAGGTAAGCGCGGCCGCTGGTGGCGTCTATACCTCGCATATTCGCGATGAATACAATGGCGTGATCGAGGCTTTAGCCGAAGCTTGCGACGCCGGTGCCGAAGCAAAGTTACCTGTTATTTTATCGCACCACAAATGTGCTGGTCCTGCAAATTGGGGACGCACGAGCGAGACCCTCGCTTACATTACTGAACGCAAGCGCAGCCAAGCGATTGGGCTAGACGCCTACCCTTACACCGCCGGTTCGACCGTGCTCGACCCCGACTATGTCGATGGTGTCATTCGCATCATGATTAGTTTTTCAAAGCCCCATCCAGAAATGCAAGGGCGTGATTTGGCCGATATCGCGATGGAATGGGGTGTCGATCAAAAAGAAGCGGCGCGACGCTTGCATCCCGCTGGTGCCGTGTATTTCCAAATGCGTGAAGACGATGTCGAACGCGTGTTAAGTTATCCGCATACGATGATAGGTTCAGATGGCTTGCCACACGACAGTCACCCGCATCCACGTCTGTGGGGTGCATTTCCTCGAGTGCTAGGACACTATAGCCGTGATAAAAAACTCTTTACGTTAGCAGAGGCCATACGCCGGATGACCACACTCTCCGCAGATCATTTCGGTTTGAGACGCCGGGGACGTATCGCCGTAGGCTGTTGGGCGGACCTCGTTATCTTCGATCCAGCCACCATCAGCGACCAAGCCACGTTTGCCTCACCCAAACAAGCCGCAACTGGCATACATTGGGTCTTAGTAAATGGTGCTATTGCGCTTGAACATGGCAAAGCTAGCCTACAAAGGCATGGTCAATTTCTGGATAGACAGTGCGAGAAGTTTTCCAATGAAAGAGGATGAAAACCGTTAACGCCAAAACAATTAATCCTCGCATTGCCTTGTCTTTTTACCTACAAGGTTAAAACAAGTTAAATTTTTGTCTGTTTCAAGACAATGCCGCACGTCAATTTCTTGATGCACGGCAATAAGCTGCTTATAAAGTTACATGTTTGGTAAAACTTTTAGGCGTCGCTTTCTCTTCAGCTACGCACTCTCCAAACCCGAATTACCTCGTTTAGTTCTTGCATTTTGCTTACCCTTTGAACATTTCAAGGAGTCATGTATGCGCAGTCTGCAGTCACGTCTCAATCTCCTCGTCCGCGTCGCCATTGCGCTTTTGCTAGTAATTGGTTTCATCGGTATCTTTAACACCTATCGTCAGACACAAACTGGTGAAGGCCTGGTCGCAGACTCCAAAGTGTTGCGCGCGCAAATGCAGGCCGATATGCTGCACGATACGATACGAGCCGACGTATTGAATGCGATGCGTTTAGCCTTAGATAAAGAAGCCAGCGAAAGCGACAAACAAGCCGTAGTGAGTGACCTAAAAGAACACAGCAACACATTTAAAGAGCAACTTAGTTTTGTAGAGAAACAAGGTGCAGGCGAAGTGAAGTCACTCTTAGCGACTTTGCAAACTGACTTGAACAGTTATCTTCGCGCTGCTGACGTTGTAGTACAAAACGTGTTGAGACAATCGCCCGACGTTGCATCTTCGTGGTCTCAATTTGAGCACGATTTTGACACATTGGAAAAGAGCTTGGAAAAGCTCGGCGATGAAATCGAAAAAGAAGTTGGCAGCGACGCTGCACATAGTGCTAAGCAAGGCCGCAATGCGATGATCATCAATATCATCATCTTGGTACTTGGCGCCATCGGCTTGGTCACCCTTGCAAGCAAACTTACCCATGATATTCTGAATGAACTAGGCGGCGAACCAGAAGCTGCTGCAGATGCAGTACGTGCAGTTACCGCTGGAAACTTATCAGTCAAAATTGAGCTTAGAGATGATGATAAGAGCAGCCTCTTGGCGTCAATGTCGGGATTGGTCGCCAGAATAAAGACCGTCATAGACGGCATTCATCAACTAACACAAGACCAGCAAGCGGGCCGTCTACACTCTCGCATTCCAACGCAGGACTTACCCGGCGAATTCGCTACGCTCGCCAACCAAATTAACGCATTAGTTGAAGCACAAAACAAAGACGTCAACGTAATCACCGACCTGATTGGCCAATATGGTCAAAATAATTTTGAAGCACGTTTGCCTCAACAGCCGGGTGATAAAGCCAATCGTAATCAGCAAATGGATGCCGTGCGCGATCGGCTACAAGCCAACCTACTCGAAGCAGAAGCTAATTCACGTATCAAGATGGCCTTGGATTCAGTGGCAGTACCAGTGCGTATCGCCAACAACGATGGCACGATTACCTACATCAATACAGCATTGAAAGATACGCTAAACAAATACGAGTCTGCCTTCCGCGCTCAAATTCCTAGTTTCAACGCCAGCAAGGTGCTAGGCGGCAGTATCGGTATTTTCTACGCTGACCCTGATGCCGCTCTTCAACGCCTTCGCGGTTTAACTAGCACGGTGAAGTCGCGTTTAACTCTGGGTGGCCGTGACTACGATGTTATCAGCAGCCCTATCACTTCTTCCACAGGCGAAAAAATCGGTACCGTCGGCCAATGGCTAGATATTACAGAACAACTGGCTATTGAAAAAGAAATCGCCCACGTAGTTGAAGCCGCTGCGAACGGCGACTTTACGCAAGCAATTAGTGAAGCCAATAAACAAGGCTTCTACTTGCAGCTGGCGACTGGAATGAACCATTTGATGAAGACTAGTGCCCAGGGCTTAAATGATGTGATCCGTGTACTTGGTGCTCTTGCACAAGGTGATTTAACTCAGAAAATCACGCAAGACTACAGCGGTTCATTTGCACAAATCAAAGATGATACCAACGCCACTAGTCTCAAGCTGGCGGAGATTATTAACGACGTCCGAACGGCGGCAGACGAACTCAGTAACGCAGCTGAGCAAGTGAGCGCCACCGCCCAAAGCTTGTCGCAATCGACATCTGAGCAAGCGTCGGGTGTAGAACAAACAAGTTCATCTGTAGTGCAAATGTCCGCTTCCGTTAAACAGAACACAGAAAATGCCAAGATCACCGACGGCATCGCTAATCGTTCTGCAAATGAAGCGAAAGAGACCAGCAAAGCCGTATTACAGACGATACAAGCGATGCGCGACATCGCTGGCAAGATTGGCATCATTGATGATATCGCCTATCAAACCAATATGCTGGCCTTGAATGCGGCGATTGAAGCTGCACGTGCTGGTGAGCATGGTAAAGGTTTCGCGGTGGTTGCGGCTGAGGTACGGAAGTTAGCAGAACGTAGTCAAATTGCGGCACAGGAGATCGGCGAATTAGCGGCAGGCAGCGTATCGATTTCTGAGAAAGCCGGTAAGTTGTTGACCGAAATGGTACCCTCCATTGGCAAGACTTCCGATTTGGTACAAGAGATTACCGCCGCCTCTGAAGAACAGTCGGCTGGCCTCAATCAAATCAGCATGGCGATGGAGCAGCTGAACTCGGTGACACAGCAAAATGCCTCCGCTTCTGAAGAATTAGCGGCAACATCCGACGTTCTGTCTGGACAAGCTGAACAATTGCAAACCTTGATGCAGTTCTTCAATTTGCCTGCGACACGCTAGGTATCAAACACAGTTATGCGACAAAGGGAGCCAGCGGCTCCCTTTTCTTATTCGCGAATACATGCCTGTCTTAGCTCTTACACGCCAGCCAGGTCTCAACCTTGGGCCGCACTGCGCGCTCAAGGTCTAGCCCCTTAGGAAAAGTACCTAGTGCCCCTTGACGCGCCACAATGCCGACATATGACCTGTTGCGATCCCAATACGGATAGGCGCCATAAGCACCTGGGCTAGAAATGCGAGAGCCCGCTGTGCAGTTAAAGCTCGGGCTTTGACATTCATGCCAGTAGCCTAGACCATAGTGCCAGGTTTCACCCAATACTGCAGCAGGCGAGTACGCCAGTTTCGCGTTTGCAGTGCGATCCATCAAATACTGCTGCATCATGTCGGCAGAGAGTAACTTGCCCGCTTTGAGCGTCGACAAGAAATCCAAGTACTCAGTTCCCGTCCAATGCATACCCCCTGCCAAGCGCGGATTCGCCATCGAAGGCAAATCATAAGTGGCCGTCTTGAATAAGGCAGTTTGCTGTTGGAACTCGCTAAATAGATCTTGCCACGAAGTCACACCGCGGGCCTTGATCGCCATTAGACCCGCGACTTGGAGATGGCTGCTCGAATAGTAGAATTCACTACCGGGCTGCATCGCATTGCTTGCATTTGCAGTTGCGATACTCAAAACACAACTCTCAAAATTCGCAATCCCTACATTAATACAAATCGATTCTTCCGTTAGGCCTGATGTAAAGCTCAATAAGCTAGCCAGTGTCATCGAGCGTAAAGGAGAATTCGCCGCAACTGGCCAATTCGGTATCCAGTCCTGCGGCTTATCATCAAGCTTGAGGTAGCCTCGTTCAACTTGCCGCAAAATAATCAGGGCGCTCAGCATTTTGGAAGTCGACGCAGATTCATAAGACGTCGACATCGTCGAGTTACCACGGTTATACACATAACGACGCCCATCATCGCGTTCCACAGCAAACGAGAAATTGACGTCGGTATTCAGCTGAGCCAATTGCGTACTTAGCTCGCTCTCGATTTGCGTGACATTGCAGCCAGGCGTAGGAATGGAAGGTGTAGTGCTTGTACTCGTTGCACCCGTGCTACCTCCACCACAGGCGCTGCACCCAAGTGAACTAGCTAATAATCCTAGACGCGCCCACTTTTGAGTAACCAGTTGTTTCATTGAAGCTCCCTCGCAATTCATAACTTGTCATAGAGCGAAAAAATGCAGCCATTCGTCGCCGGCCTTTTTCATCAACGGACAATATCGCTAAAAGCAGGGAAAAGCCGTCCTTATTACAAACTATTACAGCACTCACAATTCTTTAACTTCATTGGCAAAAAATATCATTCACTTTGCTTGCATTGGCACAAGAAGTCTCGCAATTGTGTCTAGTTGCACAAAGCGTTCTGCTGTATGCTAGTCGCACCTTAGCTCCTCTGTTTAAACGTGAGGTGAAATGAACCAGCATGCCGAGCTGTTCTTCGCTTAGAACAAGGAAGTTTCAGTTGTTAAATATGGAAAATAATTAGATTGAATCGAATTACACTCAAGCAAAAAGGGAAATCTATGCAACGCACTTCATCACCATTTCAATCGCGCATGCGCATAGGCGCAGTAGTCGTCGCTCTTGCCTGTAGCTCACTAGCCTTACCGCATGTAAATGCAGCCGAACGCGTCGATCTGGTACAAGCGGTTCAAATCAAGAAGCAAGTCGATCAACTAGCTGACGCTTTTTATGACGCACGTGCCAAGTTTGAGCCGATGATGATGGCAACCGCGAATGGTGATAGTCGTTTTGATGACCAAATTGGTCTCAGTATTGCGCCCAAAAATCGCGCTCGCCAAATTGCGCTCTACCATCAGATGCAGGATAAGTTAAAGAAAATCCCCCGCGACAAACTCGGCAATAAAGAACAACTGAACTATGATCTTTTAGCTTTCGAACTCGAAAGCGCCCTCGTTTTTGAACACTTCCCTGAGCATCTATTGCCGCTCAATCAAATGGACAATGTGCCGAGCACAGTGGCGAACTATGCCAGCGGGACGGGCTCGCAACCGCTGCACACAGTCAAGCAATACGGTGCGTATCTCAATCGTCTGAAGCAATTAACACCGTGGATAGATCAAGCCATCGCCAATATGCGCGAAGGCATCAAACAAGGTGTTGTGCACCCAAAAGCAATTACGCTTGCCATGCTGCCGCAGTTTAAACAACTGCATAGTGTCAAAGTCGAAGAAAGTATTTTCTACTCGCCCATCACCCGCATGCCAGCAGAGTTCTCTGTTGCCGATCAACAGAAGTTGAAGCTCGCTTACCAGACCACAATTAGTAAGCATCTCAATCCCGCAGTACAACGCTTGGTTCATTTTCTCGAAACCGATTATTTGAAAGCTGGTCGCGACAGCACTGGCTTAAGTGCTCTGCCAAATGGCGCAAATTGGTATCAGGCGCGCATTAAAGATCACACTACGACCAACTTAAAGCCTGAAGAAATTCACGCACTCGGTTTGAAAGAAGTCGCTCGCATTCAACAGCAATGGGATGTGATTGGCCCACAACTTGGGTACTCTGGCCCATCAAAACAACTGCCGATTTGGGTTGCTGCTCAAGATAAATTCAAACCGTTCAACAGTGACCAAGAAGTGCTAGCGGCCTATCGTAAAATTGACGAGGCGGTGCGCGCCAAATTGCCATCACTGTTTAGCTTGCTGCCAAAAGCGGAATTATCTTTACAGCTTGAACCAGAGTTAAGCAAAGCCACGGCATCTGATCACTACACACCAGCTGCTGATGATGGCTCACATCCTGGCGTATTTTGGGCGGTGGTGAATGATCCGAAAAAATACAGTCGTACCGGCATGGTGACTTTGTTCTTGCACGAAGGCCAACCGGGCCACCATCTCCATGCCGCCTTGCTAAAAGAAATGGATTTGCCCAATTTCCGTAAGTTCAATACTGAGAATTTCAATAGCGCTGCTTACACCGAAGGATGGGCTTTGTACTCCGAAACCTTGGGTCGTGAAATGGGCTTCTACGAAGATCCAGCCTACCTATTCGGTCACCTCAATGATGAGCTATTGCGTGCAGTGCGTTTAGTGGTAGATACCGGCATGCACGCCAAAGGCTGGACACGCGAACAAGCGATTCAGTACATAATGGATAACTTGGGCTATAGCGAAGCGCGTGCAAAGAACCAAGTTCAGCGCTATATGGTGATTCCTGGTCAAGCACTTGCCTACAAAATTGGGGCAATGAAGATCTTGGAATTACGCGCCAAAGCACAACAAGAACTTGGGGATAAATTCAGCTTGGCGAAGTTCCACACCGTGGTCGTTGGGGATGGCACACTTCCAATGCCGATTCTAGAAGCGCAAGTCAATCGTTGGATCGCCGCGAATAAGTAATAAAAAAAGCGCAGCTTACGAATGACTCAGTAAGCTGCGCAACACCACTGGAGGACGATGATTAAGTATGTTTATCTACCTAGCTTTTAGGGCAGTACCATCAAGCTAGAGCGCGGGCCGCCCGGCATATTCAATGGCTGACCAACCGAAGTACCGCCAGTACTTAGCTTGAAGCGCCCTGCTTCGACGGTATGCGAATAATTACTACACACTTCATTATGACTTGGGGTGTACACCGCAGTACCACTGGCCTTCGTCACATTCACCCAAGCACCTGTCGCATGATCCAGATACTTCACGTTGCCAAAGTAAGCGGCGCGTGGTTTGTTGTCTATGCATGAACTGCCTTCAGTAGCCCAATCCTCTACGAAACCATAAGCACCCGAATTCGTTTGTGGGCGCGGCAAACGCATGGTGGCTAGCTTTTGTCGCACGTTGTTGCTCGTGTCGGTAAAAAACACGGTGTAATCTTGAGTCGCTGCCGGTGCGTCAGCAACTTCCATTTCGAAACGATAGGTCACATTGGTTTTCGGTATAAATGGCGTTTCACATTTGATACCTGTACCTTCACCTCCGAAGTTCGAACATTTGGAAGTTCCTTTGTCGATGACGACAGGGCTAACCCCATTCACATCCCACAAGGAAAACAATAGCTGGTGGCTTTGAATACCGGTGTAACCACCATTAATGCCGATCACTTCGTAGTAGGTCGTTGGTTCCCACGTGATCGGCGTTACTTCGGCACTGAATTTATCCCACTTCGGCGTGCTCCACGATAAATGGATCGAGTTTGCGCGCGTAGCATGAGGAGTTGCGCTACCGAGTATCGTCGCCGATTTGATGGCACCATCTTTCTGTTGGATGCTGACATCCAAACTCTGCGAAGCGGCCGTCCCCGCAGTCCACCATGCTGACACATAACCATTGCTATCACTCACGGCAGCATCAGGAAACACCCAACCACTTTGCTCGCCCTGCTTTGGTATCCAAGCGACATTGCAGCCCGCGAGACCTTTACCATTCTGCGTCACTTGAACTTGAATTTTCTGTGGCTGATGCGTGGTATTGGGCTCTGTATCGGATGGTTGATAGAGCGTTTTAGAGAACACAGAACCAACGCGTGCAAACCCAGCATTCGGGGTGATGGCCGTGATCACAGCACCATTCTCACAGTCTTTGGTTTCGGGTCGGCTGACCACAGGATTAGATCCCGAAGTAGTAGAACCGCCTGCAGTAGAAGGTGTGACATTCGGATTAGGGGACGAGCCCGAGCTACCGCCACCGCAAGCCGTAAGAAGAGCAAGGCTAGTTAAGGTGGCAGTGAGAATAATGCTTCGATGTGATGATGCTGAATACTGGTGCATGATGTCCTCGGTTTAGCTTAGATGAAGAC
This sequence comes from Oxalobacteraceae bacterium, assembly GCA_947464955.1. GTDB lineage: Bacteria > Pseudomonadota > Gammaproteobacteria > Burkholderiales > Burkholderiaceae_D > Undibacterium. The sequence continues at coordinate 11,679 of CANHZI010000074.1, read as the reverse complement.
AGCATAGGCCGAAAGACGACATCGCAACAGCGATAAAAATTAATGCAAATATCAAGAAAAATTTAAGGCAGGTTTTACTGATAAACGTGATCGCCTTGAACTAGTTAAGCCAGCGTAATGTGATCCCATGCATCGACATAGTCCTGAGCACGCTGCACAACAACAGCCAAGGCATCACCAGCACGATATAGGTTCGATCCTAATCCAAAGCCACTGGCGCCAGCCTTCACATAGCCAGCCATGGCGTCCGGGGTCACACCGCCCACTGGAAGACATAACACCTCGCTTGGCAATACTGAGCGCCATGCCTTTAACACGCTGGGCGGCACACTCTCAGACGGAAAACATTTGATCGCATCAGCACCCGCTTCTAGCGCGGCAAATGCTTCAGTTAAGGTCGCCACACCGGGCGCGCAAGACATATCTAAGCGCTTGGCAGCATGGATAATTTTGCTGTCGCTATGGGGCATCACAATCAGACGACCACCGGCCGCATAAACTTGTTCGACTTGGTTTGTGGTCATTACCGTTCCCGCTCCTAGGCAACAATCGGCAGGCAATGCCTCAACCAATAAGCGTATGCTTTCGATCGCATTCGGTGAATTCAAAGGCACTTCAATACAACGAAAACCTTGTGCGTATAAGGCCAATCCAAATTCGACCACTTCGTGATGTTGGATGCCGCGCAAAATCGCGATCAAGGGCAGGGACTTGGATGCAGGCGTCGACACTTGGGTGAACGCATGTTTTAAGCTAAGCATAAATTTCTATTCTTCTTTACGATGGTTCACTTAATGGCAAAAAATAGCAGTGCCAACAACGAGAACCGATTCAAACACAAAAGCGCTCCTACCAACATAGCATGGTAGGAGCGCTCACACAAGCAACACGCCATAAGCGCGTTGCTAGGACCTCTTTTAGAACTTGTAGTTGTAATCTGCCGTCAAACGCGCTGCACGTGGGCTAGTACGACTCCCCCCTTGCAAATACGTTGGACTGATATTACCGCTACCACTATTTGAACCACTATTTTCCGAATTGATGGTACGGCTATCGAATACGTTAAACACATCAAGCTTTAAGTTCAAGCCTTTTATCGCTGCTGGTTGATAGGACAAGTTCAAATCCAACTGTGCAGTCCACGGCAAGCGACCTTGGCTACCGCGTGGTGAGAAAGCGCCACCTTTCGCATCACAGAAGAAGAAGTAATTGCCTTCATAGTGGCCGACGTCTTGTCCCGCATACTCAGGCAATTGGCCAAAGCAATTACGTGGACGACCCGAAGCGACTTGCAAGTTGGCACCGACCATCACTTCTGGCAAGACTTGGTAGAAACCATAGGCTTTAATCACATGACGACGGTCGCCAGACAAATCACCATTGGAACCTATCATCAACTCACGGTAATCGGAGCCCGCGCTCAGAGCGACGTCACCACCTGCGACGCCAGAATCGGTTTGACCTTCGGTATTACCATGGCTATGCGACCAAGTGTAATTAATTTTACCGTACCAGCCATCACTGAATGGGTGTTCCAAGAAGAAGTTCAATGCGGTGTAAATACGCTTAGCCTTCGGCAAACCAATGTCGGCCGCGGTCAAATGTGCTTTGACTAAGGGGCTACCACTGCCGGAACCATGTGGATCAAACCAGACTGTGTTCGCTTCACCGGTATTGATCACCATACACCAAGATGGGTACAAGCTATTGTCAGTACCACCGGTATCTGCTTCTAAGTTTGAATAACCATTACGCTTGCCCCAAGCAAAGATAGGACGTGGATCACAGGTATCATCGTAAGTTGTACGCAAAGTACGATATGTTCCCATCACGCCAAAGTTCAAACTAGAACTCAATGCTTTTTCGAAACCGATCGACATTTCATCCTGGTAGAAAGGTTTGATATTCTCTGCTGCGACCGAACGCGCATCGGGCGAAGTGTTGATATTCACGATCACATCACTAATTGGATGCAAGCCTTGCGGCACACCTGTCACTGGATCGACTCCGGTATAAGTGTAGTAGCGCGTCGTCGTTTTCAACTCAGAGCCCATATTACCGACTAAGTTAGTTGGCACTGGCATGAAATAGCGACCGGCGTTACCAAAGACTTTGAAACTACCATCGCGATTAACATCCCATGTCGCACCTAAACGTGGAGCGATTTGGCGCGTTTGCGAGATCACTAACTGATTCTTATTGTTGTAGTTGTGGAATTGCTCGTTACGCAATCCCAAATCCAACAAGATATTGTCGGTGACTTGGTAGCGATCTTGGATGTACTGCGCGGACTGTGTGGTCGATGGTGCACCAGACTTAAAATAGGTACCTTCCGATACGAAGAAGCCCTGCGTACCATAACCGCCGCCCTGTGCCAAAGTTTCATTCGCACCACTTGGTTTCCAAGTCGTCGGATTGTTATGGTACTGATAGCTCCAGCTACGGCCACCTGGACGCGTTGCACCAACCAAGGAAGATGCTTTGTTATAGTCAATACCACCACGCAAAGAATGAGAGCCGACTTTGTATTCCAAATCAAGACGCAGGGTTTCTTGCTTGTCACCGCTATCAGGGCGAACTTGATCACCAAACGGTTGTGGATTACTGCTTGGATAAGTCACACCCGGAACACGTGAAGTCACTGAACTGCCGACCGAACTAATCGCTGGGTTGTAGCCAAACGGGATCACCTTCGGTGAAGTGCGTGACTTACCATACAAGGTTGTCAGAGTAAGATCGTCGGTCAGATATCCCGTATATTTGAAAATATCGCCGATACTTCCTGGGCTACTGCCCGCACTGCCACCACGCGTATTGCCTGCATTCCAAATCGTCGAGCCATTGCGCTTATTATTATCGTGCTTGAAGGTTTCGTAACTAAAACCATAGCTTGATGAAGTATTACGTGATTCATCGAGAATATGCGTGTACTCGAAGTGGTGGTCATCCGTTAAGTTGTAATCCAACTTTAACAAGCCACGTGTGGTACGTCCCTGATTCACCGACCAACCACTAGCGTTGAATGCTGTATCAGAACTAGCAGCAACCCCTTCACTATTGCTGCGTGTTTGCTCTAAAGCCGCGAACATAAACAGCTTGTTCTTGATCAAAGGGCCACCTACATAGAGCCCAGCTGTCTTGTTGGTCGATTGATTATCACGCGCATAGAATTGCAATTTACCATCGGTCTTTGGATTATCTCCGGTATTCGGGAAATACGTATTGAGCTGACGCGCCGCCAAACTAGCTGGTGAAATAGAAAATTTAGCGCCGGCTTCCCAATTATTAGTACCACTCTTGGTCGTGATATTCACCACACCGCCGGTCGAACGACCGAACTCAGAGCTGTAACCGCCAGACAGAATCTGCGCATTGGAAATCGCACCGAATGGCAATTCTGAGGCACCTACTTGCGTCAGGATATTCGTGACAGGGAAACCATTGATGTAATAAGCATTTTCAGAAACGCTGGCGCCACCGAAACTAGACACGTTGCCGTAGTACCCAGACACATTACGCACCGTTCCTGGTGCCAGCGCAATCACCGCTTGCAGGTTTTGCGTAATCGGCAGTTTTGCTAATTCACGCGCCGTTAACACCACACCATTGTTGGTATTGGAGACGTCGATCTTGTTCACTTTTGCAGCCACTGTCACGACTTGCACATTGGCTTCCGTCACGAAAGAGGCTTCCACACCTTGGCCGATCAAGGTCTCAACTTCTAAGCTCTTCTCAACTGCCCCATCCCGCATCAATTTAACTTGATAACGTCCCGGTGGCATAGAAGTCGCTTGATACTTACCTTTGGCATCTGGCGTCACCACACGGCTCACGCCCGTGGCGGCATTTTCCAACACCACGGTCACGCCTTTATTGGCAGGCACTTGACCGAAGATAGTACCAGTCGCGTTTGATTGTGCAAATGCAGTTGAACCAACACCTACGCTCAATACTGCGGTTCCGAAAGCAATGGCGATCGCACGCGCTATCACTTTGTGTTTCATTGTCGTTGTTTTGTTTGGCATGATTTTCGTCATATAGAGATGGCTTACACATTCAGCGCATCGTGAGGCAAAAGCCGCGACCGCCGCTCTTTCTCAATCGATTTACTCAAAGAATTCGATCAAGACTTGATTCGATTTCGTTACGATGACTCTTGTGAAATCATGATTCGTCAAATCCGAACCAAGTTGGTAGAAAAAAGTCTAGTGACCGCCATTTAAAGACGCCAACGACATAAATTTAACTCTTCCTTCAAATTTCCTAAACGTAGTGCGTATTGGTGCGAAACAATTGAGGCCTGGTCTTCCAATTTGAGAGACAAATCAGGACTACGAAAATCAAGAAGACGAAGACTTACTCTTCATCAACAGTGAGGCTCATTAAGATCTACTTAAGGAAACAACACGTACAGCAAATATTTCTCGGGGCAGATCTCATCAAAAAACAACACCTCAAGGTATTTTTCGATTGCTTCAGCCAAACATGAAAGAAGACGAAGTTCGAGAATCGACAAGCAGATCAAATAAAACTTAATGAGTGCTTCAATCGAAATTGCTGTCGGATTCCCTTAGCTCGTTTATGCTCTGAGAAAGCAATGAGGATTAGGCACAACAAACATGAGCTGACTTCAAATTGTCTAAGAAGCGCGCTACGCTGACTTCTTTGAGCAACACAATTTTTTCCAAACAAAAGCACAGCGAAGTGAGCACTATGTTTAATCGTCGTCAATTTCTTGCCTTAAGCGCCCTCACGCCATTTGCCTTGAGCGCTCACAGCCATCGCAAAGAATCTGCATTTCAATTCGACTTACAGGAGAATCAATTCCTCTTGCATAAGCGGCCTTTCCAGATTCGTAGCGGTGAAATGCATCCAGCAAGAATTCCGAAGATCTATTGGCGTCATCGCATACAAATGGCAAAAGCGATGGGCATGAATACCATCGCGATCTATGTCATGTGGAACTACCACGAAGAGCAAGAAGGACAATTCGATTTCTCGTCCGATAATCGCGACCTTGCCCACTTCATTAAACTCTGCCAACAAGAACAGCTCTATGTGATTTTTCGCCCAGGGCCGTATATCTGCGGTGAGTGGGATTTGGGAGGCATTCCGGCTTATTTACTTGCCGATCCGAATATCGTCTTGCGAGCCAATAGCAGCAAAGCACCGCGGTATATGCAAGCAGCAGGCCGCTACATCCAAACACTGGCAAAAATGATCAAGCCACTGATGTTGGACCAAGGCGGACCTATCCTCATGATACAAATCGAAAATGAATTCGGTTCTTATAGCAACGACGTCGAGTATCTCGAAGAATTACGACAACTGTGGCTAAGGCAAGGGATCGACGGACCTTTCTATACCGAAGATGGCTACGAGCAATTAATGCAAAATAAGACTGTCATCCAAGGCGGCGCGATTGGTTTGAGCGGTGGCGAATCCGCGGATATCATCAAAACGCGCAAAGACTATCCGCATGTGCCTGTCATGTGCGGCGAGCTCTATCCAGGCTGGTTGACGCATTGGGGTGACCCGATACTACAGGGCAAAGATGTCGATGTCAGCAAGACGATCAGCGAGATGATGGCAGCCGGCCAATCATTCAATATCTATGTGATCCATGGTGGAACTAACTTCGGCTTTTGGGCAGGCGCCAATTCTGAAAAAGGCGAGTACCAACCGGACATCACCAGTTATGATTACGCAGCACCAATCAATGAACAAGGTCAGCCGACCGCGGCCTTTCATCGCTATCGCGACATCATTGGTGCAGCTTTGGGGACTGCGCTGCCGCCTATCCCTGCGCCGATCAAAACACTCAAGCAACATAGCAACAAGCCATTATTGCCGAAATTTTTCACATCGATCTGGGACCATTTACCGACACCTCGCGCTTTTAATCAAGTGCAAGCAATGGAGCAACTCGGGCAGAATTCCGGCTTGGTTCTCTACCAAACCTCGCTCACTACTGCCGACACCACACAAGCACAGCTACAAATTGCCGAGCTCCATGATTACGCGACGCTGCATTTTGATCAGCACTATCTCGGCGCAATCAGCCGCACTCGCATCAAAGCCGGCGCTTTCGCTGATCTACAAATGCATGCCCATCGTCAAGCATTACGGCTCAACCAAATGAAGCCAGGCCAATTGTCGATCTTGGTCGAAGGCATGGGTCGCATCAACTATGGCCGTGTGCCAGTTGACCGCAAAGGCATACTCTCCCCTGTTCAGATCAAAACAGAAAGTGCTGAACCACGAACGCTAGAGCATTGGCACATTACTTCGCTTCACCTCGACCAAACCTACCTAGCACGCTTACATGCAACAAAAAATCAAGGACGCCGCGGCAATTTCTTTCACCTCGAATTTCAACTCGACTCCCACCTGAATGAGATTGGCGATTGTTATATCGACCTCGAGCATTGGACCAAAGGTATTGTATGGGTCAACGGCCATAATCTCGGCCGCTATTGGAAACTCGGGCCGCAAACCCGGCTCTACTGCCCAGCCAATTTCCTACAACCCGGCAGCAATCGCGTGCTGATTTTTGATCACCATCACATTCATCCCAAACCTATCGCTTTTAAGACGCATTTAGAAGACTGAGATTGCCTAGACTACTCACAGCGCACAACAAATGAAAAGAACCCAAAGCGCATGTTTCGTATGCATTCTGGGACGATCAACTTTCCATGATAGTCCCTTAGAATTCCTGCTAAACTCAAATACAAACTTAGCTACAAACGCCCAAACACGCTTAAACATCAGCCGCATATCCTCCGATCTCCATGAGCACAACCCGTCGTCAATTTTTAAAGCGCTTAGCGCAAACCACCGGTGCAAGCGCAAGCATCGGCCTATTACCCGACAGTATCGCCAAAGCCCTGAGCATTCCCGCCAACACCCAGAGTGGCACCATCCAAGACGTACAGCATGTTGTCATCTTCATGCAGGAGAACCGCTCTTTTGACCACTACTTTGGTAGCTTGAAGGGAGTACGCGGTTTCGGTGATCCACGTCCCAGCCTGATACGTAATGGCAAAGCTGTTTGGTATCAGCCTATGGACAATGGCAAATATCAACTGCCGTTCCCACTGAAAGGCTATGGCGACGCCAGTGAAGATCGCGCGCAATGCCAGCCTGAAGATTTACCGCATAGTTGGAAGTACAGTCAAAAAATGTGGGCACACTACGATGTGTGGGTCAAAGAAAAAACCAGTATGAGTATGGGCTATCTCACTCGAACCGACCTGCCGTTTTATTATGCCTTGGCCGATGCCTTTACCATTGGCGACGCCTATCACGCCTCGGTATTCGGCCCGACTGATCCCAATCGCTTGTTTTTATTCAGCGGCACCAATGGTGTTTCAGTGGGTAAAGACGGACGCCATGCGCTCTCCAACGTCGACGATGGCAATGAAACCGGCTCTATGCTCAGAGACAAAAAAGAATGGAAGTCTCCCTATACTTGGACCACTTATGCCGAGCGTCTAAGTGCGAAGAAAATTAGCTGGAAGGTGTACCAAGAATACGATAATTTTGGTGACAATGCGCTCGCGTATTTTCCGCAGTTTCGCAATCTCGATCGCCGTGATCCTCAACAAGAAGACCGCTATCAACGAGCACGTGCCTATGCGGGCGAGACCAATGAGCTCGATGACAAAGGTTTGCCGCGCAACACGAACTCAAACGATGCACAAGCACTGGTCGATCGTTTCGCCGATGACGTTCGCAAGGGAAATCTACCTGCGGTGTCATGGATAATAGCGCCGACGAAATTTTGCGAACATCCTGAAAAGAACCCGCCCGGCTACGGTGAATCCTTGACTTCCCGTTTGCTTGATGTGCTCACAGAAAACCCCGAGGTGTGGTCAAAGACAGTATTCATTTTGTGCTATGACGAAGAAGGTGGATTCTTCGACCACGTCTTGCCACCCGTGCCACCCGCAACTCGCCACGATGGATATAGCTCTATCAGCACCGCTGGCGAGATTAGCAAAGGAGAAGCATTTGGCTTAGGCGCGCGTTTACCTTTCATCGTAGCGTCGCCATGGTCGCGCGGTGGTTTTGTGTGTTCCGAAGTTTTCGATCACACCTCAATTATTCGATTCTTAGAGCAACGATTCGGTGTCTTAGAGCCGAATATCTCCGCCTGGCGTCGGGCAATTTGTGGTGACCTAACTTCGATGTTCGACTTCAGCCAATCGCACATCAATCGTCCTCAGGAACTCTTCGGCACACCGCACCAAAACTATATACAAAATGCACAGGCGTCATGTGAAGGCAAGAAGAGTCATGAAACTCCACGCCTAGAACAACTCGCCAGACAAGAAACCGACAATCAGGGCAATACGCGTCCAGCTCGACCATTGGGCTATCAATTTGAAGTTGATGGCCAAGTCAGCGCAGACCAATCTGCCTTTCAAGTTCAATTTAATAATTTAGGCAAACTCGGTGCCGCCTTCACGGTATTTGCCCAATCGCATAACGCGGGACCTTGGTATTACACCCTAGGCGCTGGCCACAACTTTACCGAGGCTTGGCCGCTGATCGATTTCGGCAGCGATAAATACGCATTGCGGGTACATGGACCGAACGGTTTCCTACGCCAATTTCAAGGGCGAACTCAGACGCGGCTTGGAATACAAATCAGGCTGAATCGCCAAGATTACACAATGCAAATCCAGCTCAAGAATAATGATGAGCGAACCTACACTATCCTATTGCGCGATACGCTGTATGGCGCCAGCGAGAGACGCTTTACCCTTGATCCGCAATCAGAAACTGTAGTGCAATGGAACTGCGAAACAAGTGGGTATTGGTATGATTTCAATGTAATTGTCGCCGAGCATAAAGATTTCTTATGGCGTTATGCTGGGCATATTGAAACGGGTAGGCGCAGTACTAGCGATCCCGGCAACGGCATCCATATCAAGTCATTTAATTCAGCTTAGGACTGGGCTTTAATAGCAAATTGGATTGAGCGATCGCACTAATTCTTAAATTTTCTCGAAGCTAATCCAAAAATCTGTGCCATGTGTGGGGGAAGTATCGAAAGCAATCTCCCCTTCCATTAACTCCACCATAGATTTGCAAATCTTCAGGCCTAAACCACTGCCTTGTTTTTGCCGTGTATCAGAATTATCGGCTTGCGCGAAGCTATCAAACATGACCGCTTGAAATGCCTCTGGAATTCCAGGTCCACGGTCAATCACATGTATTTGCCAGCGCGTGCCACTCGATACCAAGCGCAATTTAACTTTCTCACCTGCTGGAGAAAACTTGGCAGCGTTCGACATTAAATTACTAAGGACTTGCTGCAAACGATCAGGGTCACCCCAAATCATCGCTTGGTCTGTCTTGCATTCAAGTTCAAAGCTCACTTGAAAACTCTGTGCATAAACTGCATTCGCCTCGATTACATGAGGTAGCAAAGCGACCAAATCCACGGTACGCATATCGAATTTCATTTTGCCAGCATTGAGTTTTTCCATATCCAGAATATCGTTGACCAAATTCGATAAACGCTTGCTGTTACGGTGCGCTACCGCAATCATCTGCAGCGCTTTTTCTGGTAAAGCTCCCATCACACCATTTTCTAGCAGGGCCAAAGATCCACGAATCGACGTCAAAGGTGTGCGCAGTTCATGGCTAACGATGGCGATAAACTCTGCCTGCAGGCGGCTTATGCGATTTCGTTCTGAAAGATCCAAAACAAATGCAACCCAATCGCGCTCACTCTCCTCCACTCGTGCGATACCTACCAAAACAGGAATCTCACGGCCATCTGCACAAATTAATTCTTTCTCGTAGGCCGGCAGCACCGCACTGGTAGTGAGGCTTTGCAAAGCAACTTGATCGCTTTCATGGTAGCGGATCGGCGTCAGATCTCGCCAACGTTTTCCGCCATTGAGCAATTCCTGTTCGCTATACCCAGTTAAATTGGTGAAGGCTTCATTCACCCCAGTCAAGCTACCATTTTCACTACCCTGAATAATTCCGATCAAACAGGAGTTGATGACTTTTTTCAAATGCGCTTCGCTGCTTTCCAGCGCATTTAACAAAGTTTGATACTCGGTAATGCACGTATCGTTCCTTCAAAACTCTCTGCACCGATCTCATCATTGCAGAGATACATACCATCGCCGACGACGAAATGAACAGCGCCATCAGGTCGAACAATTCTAAATGCACAATAAAAACTTTGGTGCTCTTGCATTGCCGAACGCAAGGCTTCTTGTACGGTTTGTCTATCGTCAACGTGGACTGCATCTAAGATGGTCGACAAAGTCGGTGGCGTCTGCGAATCTTCTATCGCAAAGAACCACTTGGCCGAATCGGAGCAAGCCACAGACAAAGTATCAAGCGCGATGCTCCAACTACCCATCGCAGCTAAACGCTGCGCTTCATTCAAGCGATCACGCTGGGTTTGTAAGATCTTACGATTAACACTACTCTCAAAGAGATACATCAAACCGACTAAAGAAATTAAGATCACACTACAACCGGCAATCGCCATCAACAAGATGGCCTTTTGCCGCTCGCTCTGCAGTTCGGAAATATTAGGAACAGCCAGCACGTGCATGACTTCGAGAGGCTTCTCTGACAGTTTCACTCCACCTGTGACATGCGCTGTTGTGGAATCACCTACCCGCACCAAACCTTGATAAGAATCTTCGGTCAGCGGATGAATCCGCAAAAGGGAAAAATCCTCGCGACCATAGAGCGATTTACGTTTATCGAGTGGAAGCGTAAATACTGCGCTGCCTTGCAAAGCTTTCATTTCTTGTTTTTTATCCTGAGCCAGTATGATCACACCGTTCTCATCGATCAGAAAGATACCCGCCAAATCAATGTCTTGAGCAAGGCGACTAATATCAATTTTTGCAGTCACCGCACCAATCACGGTTTCGCCGTCATATATCGGTGCTGAAAAATATAAGCCTGGCGTACGCGATGTTTTACCTATGGCAAATTGGTAACCAGCATTTCCATTGATTGCCGCTTTGTAATAGCTACGTTCACGATAATTGTTACCGACCAAGGACTCTGTCACTTGATGATCACTCGATGCGAGGCAATCACCGTAACGATCCAACACATAAGCCAAATCGAATGCAAGATGATCGCGCGCACCAACCAATAGTTGATTAATCGCCATCCAAGCTTCTTGGCGATTTTGTTGGCGAACTCGCTGTTTGCGTTCGCTGGCCGATTCATTGGGTGAACTACCAACATCTGCCGCTTTCAAGGCTTGGGCCAGTTGCTTATTCTTCGCCAAAACGAAGGGAATGCCCTGCATGGTTCTCAGGCTGCGTTGCAAATCTGCCGCAACACTCTGGGAGACCAAACTGCTGCGTTTTTGCTCCTTCTCGATGAGATTGGCAGCACGCCGTTGGAAGCTGAAGTTCTCGTATTGCCAAATTACGAATACCCAAATCAAGCTCAAGGCAATGGCCAGCCATATCATACGCTGTCGGTATGAGCTGATCTTGCGCTGTAATTGAGACTCATGCATATGCGAGCTTGGGCCAAGAATCAAACGGTAATCCCCCCATTTTTAATGCGGCCGATAAGTAGAGGCTAAGCGGCAAGTGCTAGCTTTTGTTTTGGGGTAATGCCGCCGATCCCAGTATTGGGACGATCATGATTGTAAGTCCATAACCATTTGGT
>CANHZI010000073.1 GCA_947464955.1 Oxalobacteraceae bacterium | reverse complement strand
GGAGGTTGGCCAGGTGATCAAGTGAATGCCTTTAGCGGCGAAAAGCTGTCTAAGCAAAGTAAATCCACACAAGATTTCGTGCGCGCCCTGTTCAATTGGCGTAAATCTGAAAAAGCAATTCATGATGGAAAATTCCTGCATTTTCTACCGCAAGACGACTGCTACGTATACTTCCGTATCAGCAACAAGAAAACTATTATGGTGGTGATGAATCGAAAAGAAACACCACAAAGCTTGAGCACAAGTAGATTTACAGAGGTCTTGAAAAATTTTTCCAAAGCACGCGATGTACTGAACGGAAGCACGCAGGACGTCCGTCAACAGATACAGATTGAGGGCAAAACAGCCCGCATTTTTGAACTACAGTAGTATTGTTTGACCCATCCCCCCCGAAAAAAATAGAGAGGCACCTGCATGAACCGTTTAATTTTCTCCCTACTATTGAGCATAGGCGCTATCACAGCCTTACCTGCAATGGCTCAGAAAACTTCAGAAGTGGTACACCCTGCGTGGAGCAAAAACGCCACGATCTATGAAGCAAATATTCGTCAACATTCAAAAGAAGGCAGCTTCCAAAAATTTGAAGAGTATCTGCCTGAACTCAAAAAGATGGGCGTCAAGATTATTTGGGTCATGCCTATTAATCCTATTGGCGAAAAAAACCGTAAAGGTACTTTGGGTAGCTACTATGCTGTGCGCGACTATCGTGGCGTGAATCCAGAATTTGGCACACCAGCCGACTTCAAACGTCTAGTGAAAGCAGCACATGCACAAGGCATGAAGTTGATCATTGACTGGGTAGCAAACCATTCAGCATGGGATCATCCTTGGGCAACGCAGCACCCAGAGTTCTACAAGAAAGACAAAGATGGCAAATTTGTGCCACCGGTTGCCGATTGGGCTGATGTGATCGCACTCGATTACAGCAATAAGCAACTGCGTAAGGAGATGATCGAAGCGATGCGTTTCTGGTTGAAAGAATATGACATCGATGGCTTCCGCTGCGACGTCGCAGCGATGGTGCCGACCGATTTCTGGAATGAAGCACGCAAAGAGCTAGACAAGACCAAAAAGGTGTTCATGCTAGCAGAAGCCATGGAATGGGACTTGCAGGAAAAAGCCTTCGATATGACCTATGGTTGGCAATATAAAGACTTGTGGAACGATATCGCTCAGGGCAAGAAGTCTGTCAAAGATCTCGATGCGTATTTGAACGGTGAAGAGAAAAACTACCATCCAAATTCTTATCGCATGCTACATATCACTAATCATGATTTGAATAGCTGGGAAGGTACCGAGTTTGTTCGTTTAGGAGACGGTGTAGAAACGTTCTTGGTATTGTCAAACATCATGCCGGGCATGCCTCTTATCTATAGCGGACAAGAAGCGGGCAACACCAAAGCCTTAGACTTTTTTGAGCGTGACCCTATCCAATGGAAAGATCATCCGTTCAAACAGTTGTACACTAAGTTATTCCATCTCAAACAAAACAATAAGGCACTCTGGAATGGAGTAGACGGTGGCCCTATGCTTCGTTTGAAGACAGGTAGCGACGAGCAGGTATTTGCCTTCTCTCGCGAAAAGTCAGGGAACAAAGTAGTGGCGGTATTTAATCTTTCTAATAAACCACAAACCGCGACCATTGACGCCGCATTAGCGAGTCCGGGCCTGAAAGATGTCATCAGCGGTAAAGCAGCACCGACAGGTGGGCAAGTGAAGTTGGAATTGAAACCTTGGGAATATAAAGTGTTTGCGAAATAAGCATAAACGCACACTCTTTAAAAAGAGAAAAGCCGGGAATCTCCCGGCTTTTTTATTCGCAGCAGAAATCGAATTACTTACCGCCACGTTCCTTCTGGACTTTTGCAACTAAGAAATCAAGCACAGGCAATAATGCGCGGTTTTGTTGCTCTTCCGTTGGACGTGAAGGAAATGAAGAAACCGCCTGAGTTGGCGATGTTTGCAGTCTACCGTCGACGACGATGGTTGGCCATGAATTCACTTCATAATCCGCCATGGTCTTTTCCATACGACCTAAACGTGTCGTCACTGAGAAAGAATTATAGGCACTGAAGAATGCTGCTTTATCGATTCCTAATTTGTTGACTAAGCGTGTAACGTCATCGTTTGACATCAGACGATTTCGATCGACATGGAAAGCTTGAAACACTTTAGCCTGATATTGTTCGACTTTACCTAAGGCTTCCAAAGCATAGTAAGTCTTTAACTGAGCTTCGACACCGGGATTCAACACATGTACGCGTTTGAAGACGATTTTATCGCTATTTTTTTTGACCCAATCCGCCATCAGGGGTTCTAAAGCATAGCAATGGGGGCAGTAGTAAGCAAAAAACTCGATGACTTCAATTTTCTTGCTAGCATCTGTTGCTTGCGCCTGGCGCAAATTACGATACTCACGCCCGTTCTCTGGGTTTCCTACGGCAGCAGAAGCGGACAAAGCAAACAAACCCAAACTCAAGCCAGCAATCATATGTTTCAGAAAACGCATATTCATCTTTCCTCTAAAGGTGAGGAAATTCTGCTGCAGAACAAGCAACTCAGCGCGCCTTCACAGAACTTCCAAAAGTTTTTGTTGTGCGCAGAAGTATAAACGCAAAAGCCGATTTGGTGAAAATCTGCTTTCGAATCGAGAAAACCACACTTGAACTGGGTTTATTAGGCTCGCAGTATCCCAAACCAACCGCCGTAGGCGGGTAATTGAACTTCATCACCGTTAATAGAGGCATGCAAGCCATGTCCGGTCAAGCCCATCGCCTCACTCACCTGAGGTAAGCGGCAAACCACGGCCTCTGCGCTCAAGTTAAACACCGCGATGACACTAGGCGCACCGGGCAAATCACGCTGGAAGGCCAAGACAGGCTCATCGACATCGAAGAAATGAATCGATCCACGTAAAAGTTGCGGAATACTCTTACGCCAACGAATCACGCGGCGCGCGAATTGCAACATGGACTCAGGGTTGGACTCTTGCACTGACACCGCTTGTTGTTGGTGCTGCTGCGGCACCGGCAACCAAGGCTTGTGACTCGAGAAGCCGGCAAAGGCTTGCTGCGCATGCCAAGGCATAGGTGTACGACACCCATCGCGCCCTTTCACTTCTGGCCAAAATGTCAGACCAACAGGATCTTGTAGATCTTCGTAGGCAATATCCGCCTCGGTCAAGGCCAATTCATCCCCTTGATACAAGCACGGTGTGCCCTTCAATGCCAACTGCATGGTCAGTATCATCTTGGCGAATTCAGGGCTCGCTTGCGCACCACCCCAGCGGCTCATCACGCGCGCCACATCATGATTGCCTACCGACCACGAAGCACCACCCTCTTTGACACGGGCTTCAAATGCCTCGACTTGGCGGCGAATGTGGGTCGCACTAAATTCAGCAGTCAACAAATTAAAACTATAGGCCATATGTAAGCGGCGTTGACCTTCGGTATATTGCGCCATCACTTCCAAAGCGTCATCGGCACCAATCTCGCCAATCGAAATCGCTTGATATTCGTCGAGCAAGGCACGTACACGTTCGAGGAAAGGAAGATTTTCCGGACGAGAATTATCGTAAATATGCGCCTGCATGCCATACGGATTCGAGGCAGCGACATTCACCGTATTTTGCTTGGCGGCGACTGGATTATTGCGCAATAGTGGGTCGTGAAAATGATAAATACAAGCATCCATACGGAAGCCATCAACCCCGCGCTCCAACCAAAAACGCATATTCTGCAGATGGGCTTCTTGCACTTCTGCGCAATGGAAGTTCATATCGGGTTGGCTAACAAGAAAATTATGCAAGTAGTACTGGCAACGACGCGTATCCCACTGCCACGCCGAGCCTCCAAAAATCGAGAGCCAATTATTGGGCGGCGTGCCATCGGCCTGCGGGTCTGCCCACACATACCAATCGGCTTTAGGATTATGGCGACTAGAACGACTCTCGACAAACCACGGATGCGATTCCGCCGTATGCGACAGCACTTGGTCTATCATAATCTTCAGATCCAACTCATGGGCCCGCGCCACCAAGGCATCGAAATCAGCCAAACTACCAAACAAAGGATCGACGTCGCAATAATCGGCCACGTCGTATCCAAAATCTTTCATCGGCGACGTAAAAAATGGTGATATCCAAACGATATCCACGCCCAAACTAGCAATGTATTCCAAGCGACTCGTAATGCCAGGCAAATCACCGACACCATCGCCATTGCTATCCATAAAGCTACGCGGATAAACCTGATAAATCACGGCTTCACGCCACCAATTGGGATTCTGTGTAGGCATAGGCATCAAGTTCGGCATTAAATTCGTCATCATTCACATCATCAAATTGTAGCGTATGGCGGGCACGTTGAAGCATTCAAATTAATCGCATCATCTGCGAACCAACGATACCAAAAAGCGAACAACTCTTCTTAAAAAACTAATCGGTTTCCCGAGCAATACGAAGTATTGCAAGGAAAGGTAAACTCTCACAGCCCAATTAAATCCACCGCAAATCGTTTAGTTGGGATGAAGTGCTAGGCGCTTCCCACAGCAATACTCAAGTATTGCGAGGACAAGCAACAACGCAATTCGCCCAAATAAACGATTTAAAGTATTGCGAGGACAAGCAACAACGCAATTCGCCCAAATAAACGATTTGAAATAAACGATTTGGAAAAGAATAAAAAAAGCCCCATGCTTATAGATCTATAACCATGGGGACCGAAACTCAACACCGGATCCTTCTACCCTGCCGATGTGAGCAAGAATTTCTGTATTAACGAGCGACGCTCAGTATTTGGCGCGCTGGTAAATTTTTCTCCGCGCCGTACACATGTACGTTCAATGCCGTATCGGATTCGTTTTCCAAGATCACCGCATTTGGCGTCACGGCTACTTTAACCAAGGCACCACGGAAAGTGATGCGGAAAGAGTAGCCTTGCCATTGCTTCGGTAATGCTGGAGCCAAACGCAATTTGCCTTGTTGTACGCGCACGCCACCAAAACCTTCCACCACGGACATCCACGTACCCGCCATCGACGTAATATGCAAGCCATCATCGGTGTCGTGGTTGTAGTCATCCAAGTCTAAACGCGCGGTACGCAAATAGAATTTATACGCTAAGTCTTCATAACCCAAAGACGATGCCAAGATCGAATGTATACATGGCGACAAAGACGACTCATGTACTGTCAATGGCTCGTAAAAGTCAAAGTTTTTACGCAAGGTCTCTTTGTCGTAATTCGCTTCGAAGGTGTAGATGCCTTGCAAGACGTCGGCTTGCTTGATGTAGCACGAGCGCAGAATACGATCCCATGACCAGTTCTTGTGAATCGGATATTCGCCTTTTGGAATAGCAGACATCGGTTGCAAATCTTTATCCATGAAACCATCGTGCTGAATAAAGACACCGGTTTGCTGATCGACTGGCAATACAATCTTCGCGGCGATATCACTCCACGCAGCGAGCTCATCTTCTTTCGCACCAAAGCTAGTCTTTTGAACGATTTCAGCATAACGCGCTGGATTACTTGCTTGCACTTGCGCCAAAGATTCGCGTGTGTAGTTCAAGGTCCATTGGGCCAACAAGTTGGTGTACCAATTGTTATTAACGTTGTTCTCGTATTCGTTAGGGCCTGTCACACCAAGCATGATGTAGCCATTGCGACGGTCTGACCATTGCACACGTTGACGCCAGAAGCGAGAAATCGCGATCAAGACTTCCAAACCATATTCCGCCAAATAGCTTGTATCACCGGTATGGTTGATGTAGTTGTAGATCGCAAAACTCATGGCACCGTTACGATGAATTTCTTCAAACGTAATTTCCCATTCGTTATGGCATTCTTCACCGTTGATAGTCACCATCGGATACAGTGCCGCACCGTCTTTAAAACCTAATTTAGCTGCATTCTCAATCGCTTTTTGCAAATGCTTATAGCGATACACCAAGAGTTGACGAGCGACTTTCGGGTCTGCCGTTTTCAGATAGAACGGTAAGCAGTAAGCTTCCGTATCCCAGTACGTCACACCGCCGTATTTTTCACCGGTAAAGCCTTTAGGGCCGATGTTCAAACGCTCATCTTCACCAGTGTAGGTTTGGTTCATTTGCAGAATATTGAAGCGAATCGCTTGCTGAGCAGCGACATCGCCTTCAATCGTAATATCGCACTCAGCCCATTTCTGAATCCAAGCATCGCTATGTTCTTTTAACAGCGTATCGAACCCTTTGCTCATCGCTGCTGCGGCACTCTTCTCCGCATCACTTTGGATAGCAGCTTTGTCGGAATACAATGAAGAAATCACAGCAGCATACTTAAACAAAGTGGCTGTCTGGTCTTGTGCAGCGTTCACTTCGACCACGTTGGCTACAAATTTATCTTGGCTAACGACTTCTGCATTGATCGCTTGTTTTTCACCCACGAGAGTAAGCTCAATCGCAAAGGCAGTAGCGACATGGAATTGCGTCTTTTTGGTTTCGCCCGTGATCACCGCGCTGCCATTACCTGCGGTACGCGACACTTCGATCCAAAATTGTTCGTCGTAATTGGAGTCTTGATTGAAGATGTTCAAATCGATCAAGGGTGTGAAACGAATCTTGCCGGAGAAGTTTAATGGCGTCACTTCATAACGAATCACGCCATTATCGGCGTCGACAATACTCGTGAAACGTGTGGAACGCACTTGCACTTGCTTACCGGATGGTAGCGTCGCCACAAATTGACGTTGCAACAAACCTTCACGCATATTCAGTACGCGCGTAAATGCAGAGACTTTGGCGGTGGCCAGATCTAGTTCTTCGCCATCGATGGCGACGTTAATACCGATCCAATTGGTGGCATTGAGGACTTTTGCAAAATACTCAGGATAACCATTCTTCCACCAACCCACGCGTGTTTTATCTGGATAATAAACACCCGCCACATAGCTACCGCGCAAGCTGCTGCCGCTGTACTTTTCTTCGAAGTTAGCGCGCTGGCCCATCTTGCCGTTACCAATGGAAAAAATACTTTCGGAAATGCGGTTCAAAGCTGGATCAAATCCTTCTTCGATAATATTCCACGGGTCTTTCTTAATATAGTCTCTCATCTTTTACTTATCCAAATGGGTAAAACTGGAACGCCGGATACGCTCTATACACACTCTACGCAGGCTAACTACCAACAAACTGCGTACCCGGCTTTCCACACTCTCGGGGGGGAGAAGGTTTTTATTTCAAATCAACTGATACATTCACATCAAATTCAAACTGCCATCACAACAATCTTAAGCGGGCAAGCGCGCCAAAACATCGTCAACGCTGAGCCCTGAAAAATTAGCCAGCACGGTATGCGCTGCATGTAACACAGATGCTTCACCAATACCAACGACTACCATCTTCGCGTTCAATGCGGCTTGCACACCAGCGACCGCATCTTCAAACACCACGCACTGCTCTGCATCCACACCCAACTCTTGGGCGGCTTTGAGAAATACTTCCGGATCAGGTTTCGCTTGGCTCACTTTATTGCCATCGACGATGGCGTCAAATTCATTCACTAAGCCAATGCGTTCCAAAATCAATACCGCGTTCTTACTTGCCGAACCCAACGCGACTTTCATACCCTTCACTTTCGCCGACTGCAAAAATTCAGCAGCGCCAGGGAGAATTTCTTCTGGACCGATTTTTTGTATGTATTCAAGATACCAGCCGTTCTTACGCGTTAAGGCGGCGTCAAACTCTTCTGCACTGAGCTGCTTACCACCCAAACGCAAAATCAATTTCAGAGACTCAATACGACTCACGCCCTTCAGCTTCTCATTGTCGTGTTCGGTGAAATCAAAACCGAGGCTATTTGCCAAGCGCTTCCACGCCAAATAGTGATATTTGGCGGTATCGACGATCACGCCGTCGAGATCAAAGATGCAGGCAGTTTTCATAAACGGATCTGGTTGGTACAACAAACGATGCAGCGCTGAACTCATGTTCTTTTTTCATATGGCTCTTTTGCGATTCACATGGTTCCCGAAGAACTTGTCGCTCAAGACTCCATGTAGACTGCTTCAATGAGATTCAAATAAATTCAAAGCGCTTTGGACTGTTTCGAAGTTTAATTCAAAGCGCTTTGAAAAGTAAAGCGAAATTCACCCTACTTTGTTGTTTTCAGCCGCATTTTTCATGATGCAGTGCACACTTTTTGTTGATATTTCAAGGGTTTAGCAGAATCCTCATCTAGCTCACACCGAAACCAAAGAGCATGCTCTACAATGCCCTTCCCACTCACTTGAAGAATCAACAATGATCGATGCACTTATCTCTGGCCGCCTTCATGGCAACGCCGAAGCAGGACAAGGCCAAGGCGGCTCACGCTACGTCACTTGTAAAGTTAAAGTGATGACCGATGATGGCGATACCCTCTTATGTAATGTGATTGCCTTCAATGACAAGCTTTGCCAGCAATTGCTGCAATTAGACGATGGTGCCAGTATCAGTCTGAGCGGTGCATTAACGCCCAAAGTCTGGACAGACAAACAAGGCAATACGCGCCCAGCCATAGACTTAGTCGCCCACCGATGGCTAAGCCTGAACGAGCACAAAATCTAGGCAACTTGCATTGGGGTGATGCAGGTTAGCCTACGTGCCCAATCTCGATCTACCTCAGTATTTTTCTGAGCAACGACAAACGGTCGAAACCTTTCTGCGTAAATATTGTCGAAGATCTTGCAAAACAGATATGATATTGACGCGTCACTTGAATACTGAAGCTCACATACGCACAAGCGCTCAGGTGATCAAACCTATTTTTTCTCTAAATTCTCCACCACGATTGGAAAATGATGATTCTTAAGAACCTGCCTATTTTAGGTGTTACTGCAGCGATCAGCATGCTGAGCAGCAGCATGGCGACAGCACAAAATGCGTCTACACCTACCGCGCCAGTTGCCGCTAAAGTGCAATGGTCAGAAGTACGCCATGGCGAAACCGTGACCGACGACTATCGCTGGCTACAAAAGAAAGAAGACCCGAAGGTCATCGATTATTTGAATGCAGAAAATGCCTACACTGTTGCCATGACAGATGGTGTGCAAGCCTTGGCCGATAAGTTGTTCGCGGAAACTAAAGGTCGCATGAAAGAAACAGATTTATCAGTACCTGTCCGTCGCGGCAAGTACTACTACTATTCGCGTACCGAAGCCGGCAAGCAATACAGCATCAACTGCCGTCGCTTGGCCGACGCCAATATGAATTACGATGAGAAAGCAGCAGAAGAAATTTTGCTCGATCAAAATGAATTGGCGAAGCCACATAAGTTCTTTATGGTGGCAGGTAGCTTGGTCAGCCCAGATGACCGCTATTTAGCATATTTGACTGACACCACGGGATATCGCCAATTCAAATTGCAAATCAAAGATTTGAAGACCGGCCAATTACTGAGTGATAGCGCCGAACGTATCACCAGCTTTGCTTGGGCTGCTGATAACAAAACCATGTTCTTCGTCCAAGAAGACCCAGTCACAAAACGTTCTGACCGCCTATTCCGCATGGAAATTGGTAGTGCACCGACTGAAATCTACCAAGAGAAAGTCGAACAGTTTGGCATTGGCGTTGGCACTACCCACGATAAAAAATATATCCAACTCCAAGCCTATGCGACAGACACTTCTGAAGTTTGGCTCTTACCAGCAGATCAACCACAAGCCAAATTCAAGTCGGTCTTAGGACGCGAAAAAGGTCACCGTTACAGCATTGATCATCGTGATGGCACACTCTTTATTCGCACCAATAAAAATGCGAAGAACTTCAAAGTGGTAACCGCGCCAGTTGCTAAGCCTGATGCGAAAAATTGGAAAGAGTTGGTCAAGCATGACGACAAAGTTTTGCTCGGCAATGTGGAAGTTTTCCGTGACTATCTCGCTGTCACCGAAAAAACCAATGCACTCAACCGCACGCGCATTTATAACTTCAAAACCAAACAATGGAAAAACGTCAGCTTCAATGATGAAGTGTACTTAGCGAACAGCTCGGGTACGCCAGAATTCACCTCACAGAAGTTGCGTATGTCTTACCAATCACCAACGACACCTTCCATGGTGATCGACGTTGATATGGCAACTGGCAATCGCACAGTCTTGAAGCAACAAGAAGTAGTGGGTGGCTATGATGCCAGCAAGTACGAAGCAAAACGTTTGTGGGCAACAGCGAAAGATGGCGTTAAAGTACCACTGTGGGCAGTCTACAAAAAGGGTGTGAAGTTTGATGGCACCGCACCAACCTTGTTGTACTCCTATGGCAGCTATGGCATTCCAACTGAAGCCGGCTTCTCTATTAGCCGTTTAAGCTTACTTGATCGCGGCATCATCTATGTTCAAGCCCATATTCGTGGTGGTAACGATCTCGGTGAGAAATGGCATGAAGACGGCATGTTGATGAAGAAGAAAAATACCTTCACTGACTTTATTGCAGCGGCTGAATTCTTGATTCAAGAAAAATGGACCAGCAAAGATAAGCTCATCATTCAAGGTGGTAGCGCCGGTGGTTTGTTGATGGGTGCGGTCGTCAATATGCGTCCTGATTTATTCAAAGCAGCACACGCAGCCGTGCCTTTCGTCGACGTCATGAACACGATGATGGACGCTAGCTTGCCATTAACGACAGGTGAATATCTCGAGTGGGGCAATCCAAACGAGAAAGCCGCTTATGACTACATGCGTAGCTACTCTCCCTACGACAATATCGAAAAGAAAGCCTATCCAGCGATGTTGGTGACAACAGGTTTGAACGATAGCCAAGTGATGTATTGGGAACCCGCGAAGTATGTCGCCAAATTGCGCGCACATAAAACTGATAGCAATCCACTGCTCTTGAAAACCAATATGGCAGCTGGTCACGGCGGCGCATCGGGTCGCTATGACGCTATCAAGGAAAGTTCATTCAACTTTGCTTGGATGTTGTCGCAATGGGGCATTAAGGAATAATGCTTCATTAAACGGTAAAAACAAAAACGCCTCGATTTAAAATTCGAGGCGTTTTTTCTTTGATGGCCCAGCTTCGGTGATCTTCGATAGCTACTCGATCTCTGTATAGAAGGTAATACGATTTCCAAACGGATCGTTAATCGTCATTTGACGACTACCCCAAGGCATATCTTGGCAAGAAGGCCGCGCATTGCGGTAATGCTTAGCGTTCAACTGGGCGCACATGGCATCGACATCATCGACTTCAATTCGCAACTGCGCGCCAGGTGCGCCATCGCCAAAGTGCTCGGACAAATGCAAGGTGCAAGCATCGCGTACAAGGCCCAGATATAAAGGTGTATTCGGCTCGAAACGATGCTCGAACACAATCTCAAAACCCAAGAAATCAATATAGAACTCACGCGCGAGCTTTTCATCAAAGCTGCGGAAGATGGGTGTGGCATGCTTAAACATCGTTGGACCTCACAGATTAAAGATTGCGGTTTAACGTCGAGTTCGACTTGAGCTCACATCACTTAGTTCCAAACGTCGCGCAAACCCTTGAAAATCAAGGCCGCGAGAATCAAGCAAAAAGCAGAACTCAACCACCAAAACAAATCACTATTCCCGCTGAAATATGGTTTCAGAAACGGAAAAAGAAGACCACGCAAACTCAACACCAATGCGAAGCACGCGAGCAGATATTGCGCATAAGGGATAGGTCGAACAACTCCAGCCAAAGACAAACTCAAAACAGCAAACACCAGCAAGGCGATACCAACAACCGCAGCCATCACATACGGCTGAGAATGACCGTGCTCCGCCATCGACACCACGACCTCACCTGCCCCCAAGATACGAAACAGTTGGGCTCCGAATATCAAACAAGCAAAATGTAAGGCAGAAGCGATCAAGGTAAGGATCGCGGACAAAGAAAGCGCAAAGTTAGCTTGTACAAACACCATATTGAATCGTCCCAAATCAGTACTTAAAAATAAAGATTAACACATAAACACTTCAGTTCATCAAACTCACGACCGTGGTCATGCATGACCCGCTAATCAAGGCCTGCAAACCATAGAAAATACCCAGCTTGGGCTACACTCACGCTATGGTAATTTCACAGCACCAAACCGAATCCAGCTATTCAGCAGTTTTGTTCACAACACACCACGCAAACCCTATGCAACAACTAGATCAAGCCAGCATCGATAGAGTGATACAAATGGCCTGGGAAGACCGCACCACCTTCGACGCTATACAAACGCAATTCGGCTTAACAGAACAAGCGGTGATTCGCCTGATGCGTTCGGAAATGAAGGCCTCAAGTTTCAGAATGTGGCGAGCGCGTGTGACTGGACGTAAAACCAAACATCAAGCCTTGCGCGATAAAGAAGTGATACGGTTTAAATCTTCTGATCAGAAGAATCGCGATTTCTAAATGGTAGTCTTAAGAACTGATTACATTCTCAAGGACACTTATCAAAACTTGACGTAGCCAATAACACGCCTTTAGCGTCAAAATCACACAAACTTCGATGTCGTTGTGCGCATTGGCTTTCTCTCTGTTGATCTTGGCTTGCCATACCTCGGTCACCCCAACCCAACCCAATTCATCCCTCGCACAAAGCAATTCGTCCCTAAGCTTTTAGCGCCAACGAAGAATGTCATCAGAAGCTACTAATTTTTTTAGAACTAGGCGTGATTTTTATCGTTTTAACTAGCCCTTTCGGTTATATTTCACGCTTTGATTTTTTACTCCTCGAATTGCAGCCAATGTCGTCCTCATTTACTTTTAAAAATAATTTGATCAAGCCAATGTCGCTTGTTCTCCTAGCTGCGTTGGCAGCATGCAATGGTTCAGAGCAAGCACCAAAGGAATCCGCTTTGGGACCATTGACAACGAAAAAAAACATCAACGTTGACAATATTGACTCTGTATTTGCCACCTACCTACTATATCAATACCGGCTAGAAACAGAAATACCGGCATTGATTTACTTCTACCGGCCAGAATTGACAGAATCGAGCATGACAACGACCAGTTGCCCGCAACAAGGTACTGTCTCTACTATTAGAGCCGGATCACGCCTCGACTATAGCTACAACAACTGTCAAACCGGGAAAGGTGTGGTTTATAGTGGTGAGATGCAAAACTCGATCGCCTTGGGCCCCACGCTCACTTCTTCTACCAGTTTTAACAATCTAAACTATCAGCTCATCGATGACAAAGACATCATCAAACTCACAGGTTCAGTAAGGGAAAAACAATCTCCATTTCCACGATCCCCGTTTTTCCAGCTTTCGTATAACAACAGTACCAGTACGTTTGAATATAAAGCTGATACCACGACAGCGAAGACTGTTGACATCAAGGTCACTTCGATCACAGGGAATCAACACTTCGTTCTTATCGATATGAGTGACAGTTATGAACCCCTTACTCCATTATTGAGTGCCGACGACGACTCGAATGTCAGCATCGCACGCAACACTGATGGCAGCGCGATGCTCACACTGCGCAATACCAAGGACAGCAAACTTTTCACAACCAAGAACTATAGCAAGAGCGAAATCGCGAGCCTTCTTCAAGGGGCAAGACGCGTCAAAACCTGATTCAATTTTTGACTTGAGTAACCACACAAACTGTTACTCGCTTCGGTTCGAGCTTGCTGAAATATGCCACGCAGGTTCGAACATGAACGACCTCCACTACCGTTCGGTTTCGTTACTTCTGAAACTGGCTAGAGTACTTTCCGTCCTCTGTAAAGAAAACAACTCCGCTGAGAAACACAGTTCGCTCGTAACGCTTTCTTGTGACGGGTACATTGTGTTCTTTGTAAAAAACAACACAGCGAAGAAGTGTTTTTCTAGCCAAGCCAAGCCAAGCAGGTGCGTCTACACTTAAGTGGCAATTGTTAAACCAGATCTCGCCCTACTTAAACAGGTTTTAGGTCCATCTCAACTCGATATTCCTAGTGAGCGCATTGATGAAAAAGCTCGTTCTGATTAGCACCCTACTTTTGACCTCCACTCTCTCACCACTTACTCACGCGCAAGTGAAGAAGTGTAGCGATGCGAATGGTAAAGTGACCTACACTCAAGCCACTTGTCCAAAAGCGACGCGCAAAGATCAAACATTACTGGCATATACGCCGACTAGCTCAGCGAAACCAAATCAAGGTAGAGATCTTTACGAAGAAAGCAAGGCATTCAATCAACGCCAAGAGCAGCGCGACTACCTCAGTGCAGTCGAATCCCACAATCGCGCGGCAGTCGACGCCTTCCAAAAGGCCATCGACAAACCTCTGGAACCAGGACAAGTTCGAGAAACACGCTTAACTTTGACTAGCCCTAGCATGAGCCCAAAGCCAAAAAAGTAAACAGATCTGACATTCACTGAACAGTAGCTTAGAAGTGTCGCTGTACTCCGCTAACCGGCGAACATTGAAACAAGCTACGTCGCTTCAAACAAAAAAAACAAATCCGAAGATAATAGATAACGCTGATCTCACACAGCGTCGACTACTTTTTACAATCTAAGGCGAACAAGCCGAGAGACTCATTGCGTTAGGTGTTCTCATTTCTATCTCTTTGTTCATTTGCCTCTACCAAAACACTTACTGATAACACGTACCATCGAAACTTGGATAAAGACCAAGCTTCGCTTCCTTAACCACCCATTGCTCGTCATCATATTTGGTCAAGCGTAAGGACACAGCACGCCAATCTGTATCTCCAAAAACGATGTATCGGAGATAAGCACATTGATGAAGTTTTGAACGCTTAAAATCGGCACCCAACAAAACGTGACTATGAGCTTGGCCCACAAACTCTTTGATCTGCGTGGACCGATAGAGATAACGACTTCCCGCTATCCCACTATCAATCGAATTTTCATAGCTTAAACTCAGCAAGACCCATACAAAAACAATCAAAGCCCCAACGATCGTTTTCTGAAGATCAAACCTAGCTTTGATAGCATCCCACATGCAAACCTCCCGAAGAATAATCGACCATTAAACCTGCCCTTACTACATGAGTATATTGAATAACTGACGACGATCTGACTGGCTTCAACTAGTGTGAAGTTTGCGTTTCCCTCAAACGCCGATTGCGATATCCAAGCGCGATACCGCTGATCAAAATCACAGCCGCAAGGGTACACATCAGATAAAACCAAGGCGGTGGCAATCGTTGATATTTTCCTTTTTCTTCCCAAGTCTTACCGTTATCTCGAGAACTAAACATAGCGTTCCGCTCTCCGACAGCCCATATCTCTTGTTCGTCGCTGCTAAAACGCACTGTATTGATCTGAGAAGTAGTCGGCGCACTGTACTCTCGCCAATGTTCACCACCGTCTTCACTCATGACGAACTTGCTTGAGTGTGTACTTAGCGCTATACCAAGCTTTCCATTTTCACTGAAAACCACCGATCGAATGTGGTATTCGTTTTCCTTTGTAGATGGTATCCATGCCTGCTCACTCTCGTTTTTCACTTCGAGATTTTTCAATGGGAAGTTTTGGGGCAAAGAGTAAAATTTTTCTTTATTTGAATCGGAATGGGCTCTTTTTTGTTTCGCGAGCAATTGGCAATAATAGCTCTCCGAGAGAAAGCTCTGCTCTCGCATAACCCATACATCACCCACCATGTGGGACTTAAAAGACGCTCGACAAAATCCTAAATCAAGGTCGTCGGTGAGTTGTCGGTCGGTCACGTCAACCGGCCATTTCTGCACCCAATTCTTGCCACCATCAGAACTGGCAAAGAGATGCGTATTGTCATAGCTCAAGAGACGCAATCCATCCCTAGACATCAACAAAGCTCGAGGCTTGAATGCTGTAAAGAACAACTCTTCGCGCTCGTTTTTCGGTGGTAATTGTGGAGAAAATTCTTGCCAAGTCTCTCCACCATCGACAGTCTTCGCCAAATAGGTCCGACGTCCCTCTTTACTACCAAGCACATAACCATTGCGTCCACTTGGATCGAAATGAACTGATGATTGAAGTTCATATCCTTCACCTAGATCACGAAGGTTAGCATCAAGGTTCCAAGTTTCACCATGGTCGCGCGAACGCCATGTTCCTCTGTCGCTAATAAACCATGCACTCGATACTTGACTATTGATATTCAGCTCATGGATATTAAGCCCGACTGAACTGGCCTTAGTCTTGAACGCTTCACTTTCCCTATCCAACTTGAGAATAGTGCCACCACCGCCTACCGCCAAAACATAAGAGCCGACGCCAAGCATCTTATTGATATGAAAATCTCTTGTTTTGGGATGTAAATGCCAAGGTAGACCAACATCATTGGTTTCGAACAAACCATTTGATTCCACTGACTCACCGTCAAAAAGCCATCGCCGCTTGTTCTCATTTGAAACGAAAATCTCAGGTGAAGATAAGCCAATGGTGGCCTGTTTTGTTTCCCAGCTTCGACCACCATCGGTCGAGTGTAAGATATCGGAGTCGTCCGTCGTTATCCACACTTCACGGCCATCTTTGTCGGTTTGAACGCTATTGAAGCGTTGAAGTGCAACTGGGCGGTTATTTTCAGAATGAAGTAAGCGACGCCCTTCCGCTTCCGCACTTTCAGCATGCTGCCAACTCGATCCACCATCAGTGCTGGTCAATACTATGTCTTCTCCAACTGCCCATCCAATTTGACCATCGTCCGCGAAAGCAAGGCGTTTGAGCGCCCTTGCATCGCCCTCCCTTTTTGCCACGTGTGGGTGGTACCAGGTCTTCCCATTATCTTGCGTATAGCGAATAGTCCCTTCCTCGCCGACCAAGAACAAACGCTTCAGCGCTCGATTGAACGACATCGAGCGCACATGTGACTGGTAGGGAAAATTGTCGAGACCTGGACCCAGCTCCCGCCAGGTAAGCCCGCCATCTTGACTGGAAAAAAACTGGTTTTTCCCGCTACCAGATTGATCGCGTTCGGTTCCAGAAATAACCCACAGACTTCCACCGTCATCACTTGCAGCAATGCTTGTGAAATTCGTGTGGACATCAATTTTGCCCTGCTCTTTCCATGTCTCACCACTATCAATACTGGCGACAATTCCACCCCTTCGCGTCAAAGCCCAAAGTCGTTTTCCATCAGCGGTCGAAGCGACATCGACCAAATCCTGAGGCCCAATATTCCCAATCTTTCTGGCATAGCGATTAACTTCCATTGGACAGGTCCACCACATTCTGGAGAATCGCTCGGGCGCAAGGTCGAATTGTTCTCCACATGGTTGTGTGCGGGTTTGCTGAAGATAGCTAGCCCAAAACAGGATCACTGCAATTGCCGGCAAAACAGCAATCGTAAAAATACGGGAAGTAAGAATATTTTTCATAAGCTTAGGTACGTCGATAGAACGTTCACGAATTGCATTCTATGTATTTGTTTATCGCTAGGAAAGAAATTTCTGATTTTAAACACGCGCTATTTGCACATCGTAATAGGGTGTTTTTCCAACAGAGAAGGATTTAATTGCGACTCGAACATACTTTCGCCGAATATCACGAACATCATTGTCTACATCAATAGTCGATGAGAATTCATGCTCGCTCAATGGTCAAAATGATGCGCCTGTGGTTTACGCCAAGATAGTTCGAAGTCATTGAATAGGTTCCATACTTCCATACGAGGACGCAATAACCTATAAACTCTTGGATAGCTTTGCGCGGATGCAAACTGATAAATCCCGAGTCAGTCGTTATGATAAATTTTCAGCGTGGGATCAAGAACGATCAAATTTCCCCAAAAAAAGGCAACACGACATGATCGCGTTGCCTTTGTAGTTTGTTCCGACTTTATATCAATGATCAAAAGAACTGAAAGTCTTCTGCATTGACGCCGACTAATTGCAATGCCTGTTGCGTGCTATTTGAGGTCACTGCTGCTGCAATCGATACGGTTTGTTCATACGCACCGTACACAAAATTGATGCCCCAATCAATTGCTACCGTTTTCCCAACGACAAACTTGTTATCGAGCAGATCTGCAACATGACCAAAGTCAGCATTACCCTTGAAACCATGAGCGGCGGTCAAAATTTCTTGAGCCAAACTACTTCTGGTTGTCGAGCCGTCGGCCAGTTTGCCTTTCCAGTAATTTAGACCTCCTTCATCAGCGCCTTGGGCACGGCCTAATACATTACGGTAAAAAGCATGAATAAAGTTATCATCACTCATGCTCTTTGAGAAGCCGGAAGTCGAAGCGAATTGATCTGATGTAGCGATCGCATAGAAAGACTCTGAAATTGTTGCCATCGATTTTCCAGCTTTTAACTGATCCAACCAGTATGCAATACCATCCGCATCAGGAATGCGGTTAAAGAAAGCAAGGTACAAATCCACCAACATCTTCACATTATTCTCCGGAAGACTACTTGCTTTCTCTTTCACCGACAGGTTGATTTTAAGGTTTGAAAATTGAAGATATTCAACACCACTAATGCTATCAACTCCTTCTTGTGAGTCGTAGTATCTACCTTGCACAGCGAAACCACTTTCGCTTCGGGTAATTTTGTAGTTGTTGAATGCCTCATTGAATGTAACGGCATCAAAACCATTGCCACCAATCAGAGTATCGTTACCGAATCCAGCAAGCAACATATCATCGCCATCGCCACCGTCAATAAAGTCATTACCACCGCTACCATTCAAACTGTCGTTTCCAGCCAATCCAAATAATTTATCGGATGACCATCCGCCACGTAAAGTGTTCGCCTGCGCATCGCCATTGAACGTCATCCCTTCGGTGCCGCCCTTTGGATCATAAAAGTCGAGGAAATGGTTCTTATTGAGCTGATTAACATCCACATTTTGCAGGGTCATTATCACTTTACCCAAGGCGGCACCTTTGCCGTCTGCATCGAAAATGAGTACCGTATCTTTTCCTCTCTGTTGCAATTCCAGATATCCATTGGTAAATGGGTTACCCGTAATTGAATACATGTAGTTGAGGTAATTTGTTATGGAGGTTAGGGAAATTTGATCTCCATTTGTAGCTGTATCAAAATCGAGAATGGTCAGTTCAGAACTAAGTGAGCCCATTCCCAATTGATAGAGTTCAGCGCCATTTCCGCCACGGACTTCGATCGCAAGTTGATTCATAGGATAATCGGAGAAGATGAATTGATCATTCCCCGCACCACCATCCAAAGTCAATTTGCCTGGCGCACCCCCATAGGTTTGATTTGAAACGCTAATTTGATCATTACCATCTCCACCGAGAATGACACCAGTGCCGCCGATAAACGTAACAATATCGTCACCCGCTCCTGCGTCAACCTGATTGTATCCGCCGCCACTGATGCGAATTTTGTCATTACCCGCGCCACCTGCGATTGTGTTGTCACCAGCCCCATCTTCGAGCTGATCATTTCCTGCTCCACCAAACAATTGATCATTGCCAAGACCGCCATCGATCTTGTCGTCGCCACTAGCACCAAAAAGTGTGTCATTAAATCTGGTTCCGTCGATCTGATCATCACTCTCGTCACCTTCACGTTCCACACCACGATCAATGCCATCTGGAGAGAAATAATTCACAAAGTTCGCTGCCGTAATGTCAGCTGCGTTGATTTTTGTAAGAGTATAGGTATCCTGGAACTGCTTATCTCCATCAGGACCATCAGTATCGATTTGTACAATAGTATCTTCACCACGCTGTATCAAACGTGCATATCCACTCGTTCCAAATGGATTCTTGTCGCGTACGGAGTACGGTAGGAGATTCGTCAAATTAAGAATATCACCACTCTTTCCGGCGACGAAATCGTTGATGATGAATTGGACATTGGAATACACTCCATTCAAAATGAACTGGTCAATCCCCGCGCCACCACTGATCTGGGCAGTGACTTTTTCAACACCGCTGTAACCATATTGGAGAGATATACTATCCTGTCCATTACCGCCACTGACCGTGACGATATGGCTTTTCACCGGTTGACCATTCGAGTACGCACCCACTTGTACTGAGATCCTATCATTGCCATCTTGGCCGTACAAAGCATCGTTACCATTCCCGGCGGTCAAGGTATCATTGCCTTCACCTCCCAATAATAGATTCTGTCCCATCCCATCTGAAATGATCCAATCATTTCCGGCATCACCTGAAAGGTAGTTATCGCCATCGCGCGATCTGTCGCTAAGTGAGTCATCGCCTGCACCACCGCGAAGCGTATCTCCGCCTTCTCCACCGTCTAAACTGTCGTTACCTTCCCACCCGTCCAATTGATCATTACCAGACTCGCCATAGATGGTGTCATTACCGTTCAAACCAAAAATACGGTCGTCTAGCAACGTCCCCTTCAAGATCTCACTCTTCTCATTCCCTGAGATCGTAAGACCCATGTTTGAACCGTCTGGATTTAGCGATCCAATAAAGTTGGCTGTCTTTAGCGCGCTCGCTTGGACATTCTTCAAAGTAAGGATTGGTCGGAATGAAAATAGAAGATGCTCCGGTCCATCGTTATCAAATTCGATCACAGTATCGGCAGCTTTTTGAACAATTCTAAATACGCCACCAGATCCCAACGGGTTACCACTCTTATAGTTATAGGTACTTATCAAATTCATCAAGTCGATAACATCGCCGTCACGACCAGCTTGAAAATCGCTTACGATAAGATGACCATACGCGGCATTCGAAGATAATTCATAAGTGTCCTTACCACTTCCTCCGGTGACGATCGCAATAGAATCTTGTGCTTGCGGACTAAAGAATAACTTATCATCGCCATCGCCGAGATCTATCTTTGCGATTTCATTCCCAGTTTGTGGTGCCCAGAAACTACCGAACTCGACACGATCATTGCCCGGACCCGCATCGACGGTGAGTGCACCGACCGCAGTGCGAATTACATCATCTCCCTCGCCTCCCTCGACCGAACTACCATTCGCATTGATCGATATTTGATCTTTTCCTGCTCCACCTCTTAGAATATTTGTTCCTGACTCATCGTTGAGTACGTCGTCACCATCGCCCCCCTCAAGCACGTCGTTTCCTTCGCCGCCAAACAAGGTATCACTGCCTGCCAAGGCAACCAGAAAATCATTGCCGCTCTCGCCATAGAGCACATCATCACCTGCATCGCCAAACAACCAATCGTCACCAGCACCCGCTTGAATCGTATCGTTACTCTCTCCGCCGTAAATTGTGTCGTTAAGTCCCATCCCCACCAAACGATCTGCGTCTCGGGTCCCACGTAATTCGACACCCACATCGCGGCCATTCGGATGCCAACCGTTTGTAAAGTTCGCTGCACTTAAGGATTGAACTTGAAGATTTTCTAAAGTCAGAATTGGACGCATTCCGTACTCACTGCCTTTTGCTCCATCTTCATCAAACATGAGGACAACCTGACTACCAACTTGGTCAAGTCTAAAGTAGCCTAAGCTACTTCCAAATGGATTCGCCAAGCTTGCACCAGTTCCAGCATTCGGAATCAAAAAGCTCAGATCTATCTTGTCACCGTCGGCAACAGAAAAATCAAGCACTTTTACATCACGCATATTTGCTTTTTGAATGAGGTAGGTATCCGCGCCTTCACCTCCGCTGAGCGTGACATTTTTTACTCTTGAATAGGCATTAATCGTGAATAGGTCATTGCCACTTCCACCCTCGTACTCACCGCCTTCAAACGGTTCGTAATCGGTCGCTGAAATTTGGAACTCATCGTCTCCACCCTGCCCGCGAAAAACATTGAAACCAAAGGTGTCAAGAAACTGGTCGTTACCTTCGCCTCCTTCCAAAGTGTCATTCCCACGCTGGCCATACAACAAGTCGTTATCAGAACCACCGATCAAAAGATCATCGCCATCGCCGCCATCCAAAGTATCCGCATCTTGGAACGAATCTGATGCTCCGCCAACCAAGGTATCATTTCCCACCCCACCAAAAAGCTGATCATTTCCTGATAAGCCGGATATGTGGTCATTCAAGACGTTGCCACGAAGTGTGTCTGGGCCCACTGTACCGACTATGGTCGCACCGGTTTGACTTCCATCTGGATTGATGTCTCCTACAAAATTCGCCGATGTCATCTGCGATGGAAGTATGTTTTTTAGAACGAGTAGATTAATAAAATCGGAAGCAGTTGAATTCTGTGGCTTCAACTGCAGCACGGTATCGCTACCTTGTTGAACTAGCTTCAATATCCCACCACTGGCAAACGGGTTGCCGATAACATTGTTGTAGGAAGCTAAAATATTACTGAGATCGATCTTATCGCCACCTTGCCCAGGCGAGAAGTCATGCACAAGGTAATGAGTTCCTTGGAACGCACTATACGAATATCGTAGAGCCAAGGTGTCGCGACCGGGACCAGTCACGATATTGATTGTATTCTGATGAGAATCAAGTCCTAATGCAAACTGATCATCACCGCTACCGCCATCTAAAGTTGCAGATCTGGTATGGCTAAAATTAGGCTGAAAATTAATGAGATCATCGCCCTCATCTCCATATACATCGTCTGCACCATTGGCTGCAAATTCGTCTTTACCAGGGCCTCCAAACAGTTGACTAAAATCTCCAGCTTCGTAGCTACTGTATGAATAGAATTTATCGTTACCTTCGCCACCATAGAGTTGATTTTGTCCACCGTCATCAAACAAACTATCGTCGCCAGTACCGCCATATAGAACATCATTGCCTCTACCGCCGTTGATCGAGTCGTCACCTGCATCGCCGTATAATGTATCGTTGCCAAAGTCGCCGCCTAACCAATCATTACCGACGTTCCCATGCACTAGGTCGTTACCATTACCCGCATTAATCATGTCGTTAGCGTAAATATTGGTGTCACTTATATCATCACCATTGATGACGTCGTCGCCATCATAAGCAAAGATGGTATCGGCACCGCCGCCACCATTTAATTGATCGGCCTGAGTTCCGCCATATATCGTTTCGGTTCGATCGCTACCATTAAAGTTGACTGGCACATTACTGATTTCTGTCCTAAAGGACGCAACTTCGGGATAGCCTACTGTGTAAACAAGTCCATCAGTCGCCTTCACAATGCCGCTTGAAATAGTCACTCGGTAGTCGGTTGCAAATGCCAAATCGACGCTCGGATCGAGAATAAGCACATTGTCTTGAATCTTCACATTCGGTCCATTGACACTTTCGCGAAGCACAACCTCACCGAGGCTGTTCGTAATAATGATAAAACCCGAACCCGCCACAATTGGCTCACTGAAGGTGAACCTAATGTTACTGCCCACGGGCACGGAGTTGTCATAGTATGGATTGACTGAAACGAGGCTGAGGGTTCGGTTTAATTGAGTCATTTTTTTCAAATTAAGAAGTTAATTGTCAGTAACGCAAGCAGTTTTATAGCATAAGAATTAACTTTTAACAATAAAGCAATGACTTTATTGCATTAATCACGCACCCACAAGGTCGCTTAGGTAATTGGGCCCTCGTAAAACCTAAACAGGGGCCAAGCTTTTTTGGAAAATCAACCCAAGCATCTACAACCAAAGAATGAGATCATCTTCAATGGTAAGGGCTAGGCTGTTGGCTAGTTAATGGACTATGATTTTTGCGCCCAGAATTGGTACATCAGCTTCGAGCTAAATCAGACTCAATGTGTGGCTCAATGTATGACGCAATACTGCCAAAAATGACCGTCAATAAAAAAGCGAGCCGCATGAACTGAACCCCAAAAGTTGGACACCAACTTTTGGGGTTTTTTAATGGCTAAACATACAGAAGAGTTTAAATACCGTGTAGTACGAGAGTATTTAAATGGCTCGCTGGGGTACGTTGCCCTAGGTAAGAAATACGATTT
>CANHZI010000072.1 GCA_947464955.1 Oxalobacteraceae bacterium | reverse complement strand
CGCGCCTTTTTTCTTGGCCGAGTTCGGTGCGCCGATTAAGAGTATGGCCGCATCAGGGGCTGCGGCGCGCAATTGGCGTATGGTGTTTTGTAGTTCTTGCTTATACAAATCAAAATCTGGATTTGGATCAAAAGCTTCATTGGTACCATACGCTAAAACAATCAAGCTTGGTCGTCGCCATTGCAATTGCTCGCGCACTGCTTCAGTTTGCCAACGCGCAATGACACGCTGGGTGGCGCCGACGATACCGAGTGAATCGACGGTGACGCCTGGCGCTAAGGTGTCGATAATAATCGCGCCAAGTTCAGGCGGATTATTTTCAGCTCGCAATGTAAAACTATTTAAATCAATAGCGCTGCCCATGACATAAGTTGATTGCCAATTTGATGTGAGTGGTGGCAACAAATCGCGCACTTCACCATCAGGGAAACTCAGCTTCCAACCACCCGAAGCATCGTCATTATTGCGCCGCGTCCAAATTGTGACACGCTGCAAACCAAAGAGTGGCTGTTTAGGAACGATCTCAATCGAAGCACCAGGGTCAGGTTGATTCGCAAACCCACCCAATGGAAAGTTCTCAGGGTTATTGCGACTAACACGAGTTTTCCAATTACCATTCATACGCATCAAAACTTGCGCCGAACGTTGATTCTTGATGTAGCCTGGCGATAGCCAACCTATGCCGGCGTTACCAAAACGCTTTTGCATTTGTTCGCGATAAGCTTGGGTAAAATAATCGCCACCCGTATGCGAATCACCAAGCTGCATAATATGCACAACTTCGCTACCTTCTTTACGTTCTAAAGCAGCCAACTGACGCCATAAACGCGAGGCATTCGGGTCACCATAATCGTGAACCGCAGCGCCCGCGCTCGCTACCTCTGGTGTCATCGCCAAACTCAATGCGGTAAGGCTAATCGCAAACAAACCTCTGAGTGGTTCGATCTTAGTCAAACTTGACAATGTATTGGATAAGATCATGGGCTCACTTTGCTGATCACAGGTAATTCAAATTGTTTCAGCACTAAGTCGCGCAAGATGGTTTGACCATCGCGAGTAAAATGAATGCCATCTTCAGTACGTACTACCACGCTCTTACCGTTTTCTTTTGTGATTGTCTTCCGATATTCGTTGACGTCGTCACTTAAGGATTCACGGGTAGAGATATAACGTGACTCACCTTCTCCAAGCGCTTTCGCATAGAGGCTATTCAGTACTTTCACACCACGATTAATTTTGTCGCGACCCATATTTGGTGCGCCCATCCAAATCACACGTACATGCTGTTGATGGGCGGTTTGTATGATGCTTTCGATACGCGTTAAGTAATTACTTTGCCAGCGTTCAGTACCAAAGCTTTCGTATTTACCGCCGAGTATCATGTCCCAAGTATCGTTCGCGCCGAGGAACACCACCAAAACCGATATGCGATCTTTTTCTAGTGTCTTCTTAATGACTGCTGGCCAATCATAGTAGCCAGGATAGGTTAAGCCTGTGCTTTGCCGACTTAAGTCTATTGACTTCACATGCACATTTTGCAGAGCTCGTGCGACATGGGGTGCCACCCCTTGCATCATCGAATCACCGACTAACAAGACTTTATCTTGGGGACCCAAGACCATACGCCCTTCTTCATTCAATGGGACGAATTGGGTCAAAGGAGATTCAGGCTTCACCTCGTCTACTGTAGCGCCTTTGCTCAAACTCAAGGCCATTCCGTCAGTCACAGAACTGGGCTTAGTATCAACTTTGGCGGCGGAAGCGGCATTGGCATCTACATTCGTCGCCGCCATGTTTGATTTGATCAAGCTGAGTGCCGGTTTTGGCTGCGATGTTTTTTTATTGCTAGCGCTCTCTTCAGGTAAACCAAATAACAGAACGTTGAAACTCTGAATCAAACGCTCTTTTACCATTTGCCGCGGTTTTAATTGTTCACTCAACTCTTGATCAAGTTCTTTGCTGAATTGAGCACCGCTTTGCCAGCTCGGATGAGCTACGACTTTAGTCAAACCAAGTTCAAGATGACGCGTTTGTTGCCAATATTGGTCAAGCGCATCTTGGCGCATCCAAAACAATAAAGCTAAACTAGCAGTCAACACGCCTAGCGTTTGCCAATGACGCGATACGACTTGTACTTGAGCCTCAGGCTGCGGCTTAAGCACAATTATCTCCGCTGAATTGACTGGCTGCTTCATTAGCATCACTGGCTGGACCGTCACTTTCTTTGGTTCTTTTGCCTGTTGACGATGCTTCTTTGATTGTCGGTTGTTTTCGTTTCCGTCTCGCATGATCAACTCCTAGTACGAGTAGTACAGAAACGATGGGACACCAGAAGGGCCCAACAAATGAATCACCAGCACAATTGCTGTCAGCGCAAGCGGCTTGATTAGAATGGGCGTGCGCTCCATCAACCAGAGGCTGCGTTGCTTCCACGTCTCAGCATACACAGAAAGCCAGAAGAACATCAGCATCAGAGCAGCACCGCCAACCACATCCACCGTCATTGGCGCATCCAAACGACCAAAGCCGCGGATGAAATTCATCGCCTCCTGCCAGCCATCGGCACGGAAGAAGATCCAAGCGAAACACACAAAATGGAAAGTGATAATGCCACTGAGGAGTCCTTTAAGCTGACGCCCCAAGATTTTTTCGATGATATTTTGTGCCACCATGCCTAGGCCGTGCAATGCGCCCCAGATGATGTATTTCAAACTAGCGCCATGCCAAATACCACTAATCACCATCGACGTCAGGATCGTCACTTGGGTCATCCACCAACCACCACGACTACCACCCATTGGGATGTAAACGTAGTCACGAATCCAGCTCGACAAAGAAATATGCCAACGACGCCAGAACTCGCGCAAGTTCACGGCCAAATAAGGGAAATTAAAGTTGTCTTTTAACTGATAGCCAAGCAGTAAGGCCATCGCAATCACCAAATCGGAATAGCCACTAAAGTCAAAATAGATTTGTATGGCAAAGGCATAGGCGCCCATCAATAACTCGGGAGCTTGGTAAGCATCGGGGTTAGCGAACATGGGGTTGACCCAAGTCTCAGAAATCCAAGTTGCTAGCCATACTTTTTTGACTAATGCCGAGATCAACAACCAGAAGATCAAATCGCCCTTCACTAATTTGCGCGCTTGAGGCTGTTCGATCTGCACCAACAAATCACTGGCGCGGCAAATTGGTCCGGCGAAAAGAGTCGGGAAGAATGCAAGATACAGAGCACTATCCAATGGTTTTGCGGGCTCACGTTCGGCGCGCGCGACTGCCACCAAATAGGCAATGGCTTGAAAAGTATAAAAAGAAATCCCGACAGGCAGCAAAATATCGAGCGCAGGAATCGACCACGAGAGTTTAAAGTATTCTGCCGCAGCCAAAAAACCATCACGGCAAAAATCAAAATACTTAAACACAGCCAGGTTTAAGACCGAGGCAAAAATCCCCAAGCCACAAATAAACTTACGTTGCTGCGGCTGCGACTCTACCCATTTCAACAGACCCAGCATACAACTGGTGTAGATCGCTAAGATCGCACCAAAGCGCCAATCTAATGAGGCATAAATAGCGTAGCTGGCGAGCAGTAGCGT
Organism: Oxalobacteraceae bacterium; assembly: GCA_947464955.1. Classification (GTDB taxonomy): domain Bacteria; phylum Pseudomonadota; class Gammaproteobacteria; order Burkholderiales; family Burkholderiaceae_D; genus Undibacterium. The sequence continues at coordinate 20,269 of CANHZI010000072.1, read as the reverse complement.
GATTTTTTGTAGGCTTGGCCACCGTTGAAGTGACCAATACACAATGAGAAATACCAGAAAGGTAAACGCAAACTCGGGTGACAAATAACTCATGCTGAATTCTAAAAGGCAAAGTACGGGACGTTCTACTGCAAGGCCTTGCCTAGAAGGCCTCATCTTTACAAGAACCAGACCCTAGCGAAGATGAAAAAACGACGTTCAAAAAGCAAACCGCACTGGCATGTTTCCTGCCAATTGATCTACCCAAAAAATTAAAGTTTTTTCATTTGTACTTTGCTACAAACGAAGAGCTGAACTTTGCAGTATTGCGCTGATTTTTGCAATAGCTAATCGCCTTGAATGTCGCATGTTTACTCGCTTTTTTTCAAAAGCGAGTGTGCTATCTCTTAATTCAGGCCAGAGTTAATGAAACTACAAAAGGCTTGCTGAACTTCTGCTTTATTCATCATGCCCGAATGCGGTCCATTTTTGACCAGTAACAATTGCTTGTTCGATGAGGGAATAGCATCAAATACTTTCTTACCAAGCTCGGCGCCAAACAAGTCGTCATTTTCACCGATAATCACCAAACTCTTCTGCTGATATTGGGAAACTGCCTGAGCGTTGTTGATCAACAGCGTCGTTGGCTCATAGCTAAAACGCACGAAAGGTACGGCATACCATGGTGTTTTGAAACTCACGACCTCAGGAAGTGTGGTTGCTGTGGCTTCGAGAATGACACCGTCAACGCTACGATTTTGCATGATGTGGCCAGTCATAAAGCTGCCCAAGGATTGGCCATGTAAGAACAACTTACCTTGAGTATTTTTGCGAACCTCGTCATAAATACGCAAAGCGTCTTCTTGTAGACTCTTGATGCTAGGCTCCCCCTTGGTGCGGCCATAGCCGCGATAATCGAAACTGACAAAATTAGGGGCGCAGGCACTAGTCTGGCGTACCAAGCTTTTCAGACTTTCATCGGCATGAGAGAGATTACCGCCAAAATATAACACCGTTGGGCGACCGGCATCGACCTGTAAGCTTAGTCCATTGAGTTTGAGGGTCTCGTCAACCACGATCGATTTTTCTTGTACTTGCGCACCAGGCTTAATCGTTTGTAGTAATTCATTGCTCAACACTTCTTTTGCTTGATAACCAGTCACGCGATCAGGGCGAATGAAGTCCTTTTCGGCCACTTGAATATGCATACAGCCAGTCAAAGTAGTGAGGCTCGCAGCAATAGTCGCGAAGAAAGCAGCTTTAGAAGTAATACGCATAAAGTTCTCCAGGGTGAAATAGTGTGAATGCATTTTCACTATTGCAAAGCCTGTGCCAGCTCAAAAAATGGCTTTTCTTCGCTTTTCTTGGCGTTTTTGGCGAGAATTTTCAAGGCTTTGTCCGCAAGCGAACGCCCGATTGTCCAAAAGCGGACAACTCAAATATCCACAGGGTCGATTTCTACACCCCACTTCACGCGGGTCTTGATACTGCGCAGCGTCGCGATCCACTCTTTGAGAAATGCTTGCAATGCCGGACGCGAGGTAGACTCTACCAAGAGTTGGGCACGGTCCATATTGTGAACGCGGGTCATGGTCATCGGAATCGGATCATTGATGGTGATACCGTGATGCATGGTGCAGTGCGCGGCTTCATGCAAAAAAGCGATTGCCGTTTCCAATTCACGCGCTTCCGCCCGCAGTAAGGCCTGATAAATAAATGGAGGCATGGCTGCCTGTTGGCGTTCTTCCAACAAGTCATCGGCAAAACGATGGTAATCATGCGCCATCAAGGCATGGTACAAAGGGTGATCGGGGTAACGGGTTTGAATCAAGACCTCGCTCGCATTGCCACCCTCTTTTTGTGCGGCGCGCCCCGCTCTGCCAGCAACCTGCATCAATTGTGCAAACAGTCGTTCACTGGCGCGGAAATCTTGTGAGAACAAAGCGCTATCAGGGTTCAAGGCGGCGACCAAGGTCAGATTTTTAAAATCGTGTCCTTTTGCCACCATTTGAGTACCGATCAAAATATCGACTTCACCGCGGTGTACCGTATCGAAAGCGGCTTCGGCACTGCCCTTTAAGCGGGTCGAGTCGGCATCGATCCTAAAGATACGCGCATCCGGAAAGACGCTGTGTAAGCCTTCTTCCAAACGTTGAGTGCCGCGACCGAGGGGCTGCAGATCGATGTTGCCACAAGTGGGGCAAGCGCGGGTGATCCTTTGTTCTAAACCACAATGATGGCAACGCAATTTTTTATCGGGTTTGTGTAAAACCATGTGCGCCGTGCAGCGCGTACAGTTGCTAATCCAACCACAAGCATCACAGTGCAAGACAGGCGCATAACCACGGCGATTGAGGAATAGTAGTGATTGCTCACCTTTCTCCAAACGCAGTCGTATCGCCGCTACCAGTCTTTGAGTCAGCCCTTCAGACGGTTTTTCGCGCTCGGTGTTGATGATCTTCACCACCGGCAAAACTGCATCTTTGACAGCACGCTCGCGCAGTTCTAATTTGCGATAGCGCCCTGCTTTGCTATGTTGCCAAGTCTCTAAGGAAGGCGTGGCTGAACCCAAGACCACAGGAATCACCAATTGATGGGCACGCCACACTGCGAGGTCGCGGGCAGAATAGCGCAAACCCTCTTGTTGCTTATAAGAAGGGTCATGCTCTTCATCAATGACGATCATTTGCAGGTGCGGCAGCGAGGACAAAATCGCCAAGCGCGTGCCCAAAATAATTCTCGCCTGACCAGTGTGCGCGGCTAACCAGTGGAGTAGGCGCTCACCTTCAGCCATTCCGCTATGCAAAGTAGCAATCTGAATTCCGGCAAAACGTTGACGAATATTCGCTTCGAGCTGTGGTGTGAGATTGATTTCTGGTACCAAAATCAGGACCTGGCTGCGGTCATCGCGTGCTAAAACCTGAGCTGTGGCTTGCAAGTAGACTTCGGTTTTGCCGCTGCCGGTGACCCCATGTAATAAGAAGGCAGCGAAGCCTGGTTGGCCGACGATCTGTGCAACCGCAGCTTGCTGCTCGCCATTTAATTGTTTTTCCTGCAAAACTTCTGGCGCCGCGTCTGACTTCAGTTTGGCCAGCTTCTTCAAATTGCGGTCCAACGACACTGGCTTTAAGGCGCGTAAATTTTTCGGTAGCGCCGGAATCGCCACCTCACCCAAAGGTCTTTGGTAGTAGTCGGCAGCAAAACGGCACAGGTCTATCCATTGCGCCGACAAAGCCGGACATTGATGGCGTATCGCCAAGACGTCTTTAATCTTGTCAGCAGGAACATCGGTACTCGCATTGACCGCCACAATAAGACCCGCGATTTCCTGACGACCAAATGGCACTAAAGCGATTTGCCCGACCTCAGGACGTGGCTCATCAGCCACCGCCAGCCAACGATAATCGAAGAGTCTGTCAAGGGGGGTGTCGAGGGCAATGGTGAGGTAAAGGGGTTCCACGAACTTAATGTAAGGCTTGAGATATTGCGCTAACTATCGGTTTCATATGGTCTTTTTATACTATCCACAGCTTTTGTGGATAACTTTGTGGACAAGCACATCTTGACACACGGCAGGCCTAGATTCTATGCGGGTTTCAATAGATTGCACATTTCCGATGCAGAAAAAAATCCGTTTAAAATCAAGCACTTACAAATACATACTTTAGGCAAAAAACAAATATCGAAGGAATTTTTTTGCTTGTGGTTTTTTGTGAATAAGTACCTAAATGAGGTAGCAAATTTGGCACTTATCCACCGCTATTCATCGCCATTTCTGCCGACTTTTGTCCGCCAAGCCGCATGGGTACTCACTTTTGCACAGCAACATGTTTAATTCACGCCAGCTGTCATGTACTTCGGTTCAAAACCCCTTTTTTTATGCTGCTTTGAACCGCTCTACTTTGTATACACTTCGCTTAGGCTTGGCGCTGTTGACGACTTACCTCATGTACGGTTTCTACCAAGACCGTCACCGCATCAGGTGAAGTGAATTGGGAAATACCATGACCGAGGTTAAACACATGGCCATGACCAGCACTTGGCTTACCATAGGATTGCAAGGCGGCAGTCACTTGTTGACGAATTTGCTCTGGTTCGGCAAACAAAACAGCTGGATCGAGATTACCTTGTAATGCCACTTTGTCACCAACACGCGCACGTGCTTGACCCAAATTGACTGTCCAATCCAAGCCCAAAGCATCAGCGCCGATATCCGCGATTTGTTCTAACCACAAACCGCCGCCTTTGGTGAAGACGATGCAGGGAATGCGCTGACCATCTTTTTCACGCTGTAACTTGTTGACGATGTCTTGCATGTATTTCAATGAGAAACGCTGATACGCACCATCAGCCAAGGCACCGCCCCAACTATCAAAAATCATCACGGCTTGCGCGCCGGCATCGATTTGGGCATTTAAATACGTCGCTACCGCTTCGGCGTTCAAGCTCAAAATGCGTTCCAAGAGGTCTGGGCGCTTGTACATCATGGCTTTGATGCCATGGAATTCACGCGAGCCCTGACCTTCAACCATATAACAAGCCAAAGTCCAAGGACTGCCAGAGAAACCGATCAAAGGCACGCGGCCATCCAAAGTTTTACGAATTTGCGTCACAGCGTCATACACATATTGCAAGCTGCCTTCTGGGGGCACTTCCAAGGCCATGATCGCCTTTTCGTCTTTCAACGGGCGTTCGAACTTCGGACCTTCGCCTTCTTCAAAATACAAACCCAAGCCCATCGCATCAGGCACGGTCAAGATGTCGGAAAACAAAATGGCGGCATCAAGCTTGAAACGATCTAAAGGCTGAATCGTCACTTCCGTCGCAAAATCAGGATTCTTGGCCAAGCTCATGAACGAACCCGCACCTTTACGTGTGGCGCGGTATTCTGGCAAATAGCGGCCAGCCTGACGCATTAACCACAATGGCGTGTATTCAGTCTCTTGACGCAACAGGGCGCGCAAAAAGGTATCGTTTTTGAGAGGAGCAAAATTGTTAGACATGGGATGCTTTCGTAGAGCTTATATTCAGTAATCCGCTATTATCCCCGATCTCGCCTTAAACCGCCTATGTAAAAAATCAAGCTTGTACCGCATAGGCGTTGACTTCGATAGCCCGAGCAGCACTTTCACTCCCCCCTGTCACAGGCAAGAACCTTACTCCATGGCTACAAAAAATTGTTTTCTTGACTAGATCTGCCGCATTGATAGAATGCACTTAGTGATAACGGCCTCGAGAAGCTAGCTGACCAACCACAATGCACCACAACGCAGCAGCAAGATCTTAAAGAAATTAATTTATGCTTAGAATTCTCATGGCCTTCATTTACGCCGCATTGTGGTTCCCCAGCACAATCTACATCCTCAATGAGTTTGTTTACAAGCTCGATGGAAGCATTGACGCCTTTCTCATTGCACTATCCATCACGGGCTCGGCGGTGCTAATTTCGATACCTATTTTTTACTTAATACAAAGACATAGGCCAATACGATTTCTTGATTGTTTGCTAGCCGGAATATCAATTCCAAGCTTAGTTTTGCTCGGATACAGCACATATAACAATCTACATATCGCGAGTTCCTTAGCGCCGCTTTGCCTAGGAGTCGGGCTGATTTCGTCGACCGTTTTTTGGATTGTTGGCATCCGTGGAAAAACGAACTCTGATTTCTATCGCTGAAATCAGACCATCAATCTGAAAACCATCAACACCATGAAACGAAACACGACCATAAAGTGGCTACTCATTATTCTAATTTGCACAACGATGTTAGAGGTTTACACCATCGCCGTGCAGGGCTTTTCAGATAAGCCTTTCATCAGAATTGTTCTACTTGCTTTTCTGTTTTTCCTCACGATCAAAGGTGTGCAATGGGCACGCTTCTTACTTGCGAGCTTATATATTTTAGGCGGGGTGATAGGAATTAATGCCTTCGCTTCAAACCCACCGAGCTTAAACACATGGATACTTGGCGGTTTCGGCATCTTCTGTGTCCTGGCATCGGTCTTTATTGTGATGTCAAAATATTTGGGCACTCCTACAACCACCAAAGAAAATCAGCACTCAACTGGGCTTAGTCTTTAACTACATATGATTTAGGGTGATATTTTGAATCTCTCTCCAGCACAACAACACCAAACCGAGATGTGTCATGCCTATTTCGATGGCGCGCCAGGTGTCTTGATTTCTAGCCTAGTGTGGTTCAGCTCAGCCGTCGTTTGCTGGCAGCTCGGCCTTGAAAAAGCCGTCTGGACATTATTAATCGGTGGCGCCTTGATACACCCACTCAGTTTGGTGCTAACAAAAGCATTAAAACGTCCCGCAAGCACGAGTAAGGACAATGCTCTCAATACGCTAGCGATGACATCCACGGTATGGCTCATCGTCTGCTGTGCGATGTCTTATGGTTTGTTCCTCTTACATCCGCAGCTGTTTTATCCCGCAATGATGGCAAAAAAGCGGCTTTTGAATCCCTGAGCTAGCAGTGAAACCAAGCTGATCAAGCATTCCTCACCAGCAAATTCATCATCAAAACAAGCAACTGATTTCCCTTTATGCTGAGAATACTCTTGGGCTTTATCTATGCAGCGCTATGGTTCCCCATAGCTGTCTTCATTTTCACACAATATGTATCCCACAGTAATGAGGGGGTTACGGCCTTTTTATTTTCGCTCTCCATTACCGGACCAGCCGTGCTCATATCGATGCCGATCTTTTACTTGATAAGACACCACAAGCCGATTCAACTTCTTGATTGTTTACTGGCTGGTCTACTTATTCCCATCTTGATTTTGATCGGGTTTGGCACCGTCACCAACTTTGCTATTGCAACTCCTCTAGCACCACTGTGTATTGGCGTTGGATTAATTTCTGCCTTCATTTTTTGGATCGTAGGCCTACGTCGAAATGCGCGCGCTACCGCATTGAGCTAAAGTCTAAATCCACCAAGCGAATGCTTTTTGATTCTACAATTCATCTTACTGTTTAACGCACATCCACTTTTCTTGAAAGGACCTTCCATGAAGCTTCTGGCGCTGACTACTTTCACACTTGCTACGCTACTGCCATTATCGTCCCAGGCGGCGGAATCGAAACCTTGCCCGTACACCGCTGAATATCTCTCACAGCAGCTCGGTATGAAGCTCAAGGTGGTGACCCAGATGCAGGCTCTATTAGGCCCAGGCTGCGAATATGCAGATGACAAACGAAGCATTAAGATCGCGGTTGATGCGGGACCTAACCCTGCACCATCTGCTGATGCTTGGAGAAAAATGGCCAACCCACCTGGCACCAAGTGGAAAGCGGTAGCTGGCGATGCGGATAAAGCGGTCACACTCGACAACGCGCCGAATGGTGATCTCTATCCTTCGATTGGTTACGAGCGTAAAAATTGGCTGGTGCAAATCAATGTACTCGGCGTCAAAGGAAATGCTGCGGTAGCGGAATGGAATGCGAAGCTGCTGAAACTCAAACGTTTGCCTGAATAAGATGTGTCGCGTGTTGATTGAACGCTGAGATCGAACCTTGAATTGGAAATCCCATGCAAATAAAAATGTTTTCTTTTTCGCCCTCCAGCTTCGGCCTAAGAATCAATCCTGAAGAAGTGGAAAACACGATCGCCAAATGGTTAATGGAACATCCGCAGATTCGTGTGCATACGATACAACACAGTACCACAAGTAGTTTTTGGTACACACCTCAGCTACTGGTTTCAATCTACTTCGAATAGACCCATGTCGAACAACTGGTCGAAGCAACATATCTGCTTGTTCGACTTCATTGTCGCGTGGTGAGCCAGAACAGGCGGCACAGCGGAAAGCCCACTCGTCTACTTCTTACCGAGTTGAGATTCAGGCTTCCATTGCTTATTAATTTTAATCAAGGTCTTGTCCTTCACCATCTCAGCAAATACCTTCTGCACTCGCCGAATGTACTCAGGCGGGGTACTTTTTCCAAATGCAAAGTAGAGCGCCGTATCGCGATTGATACGTACAGTTCTCTCGACGTCTTCGGCACTTAAACCACAAACGCTCGCGAATTCCCCAACTCCATCAGGATCAAATGGAATCAAATCGACACGACCTAGTTTAAATTTCTTACAGTTCGATACCATAGAAGGTGCTGTATCGACTTTAATCCCTAACTTGGCGAATGAAGGAATACTGGCGTTGCTAGCCTCATCGCCGACCAGATAGCGACGCGCATCCTCAACGGTTCTAACTTGAATGTCTGTGCGTCGCTTTAGTTTATATAGCCACTCCTCGCTATGGGTCACGGGACCAATCCAATAATAGTGTTTTTCCCGTTCCGGCGTTTTAGCGACCGTGAACACCATGACATTAGGCTGATTTTGCGCGGTCAATAAGGCTCTTGTCCAAGGAACGACATCGATCTCTAATTGCACGCCGAGACGCGTGGCGAGCTCGTTCGCAACATCGACACTCAAACCTTGTACACGTCCATCTTTTATAAAATTGTAGGGGTAGTTGACGTCGCTCGTTACCGTTTTCAAGATTGCTTGAGTGCGCGCAAAACTTGATGGTGGAATTGCCGCCCACCAAAAAAGAACGATCAACAGTAGGAGAGGCAGCCTCGATTTCGCCAGCAAGCATGTTGCTTGTACTTGATTCCAAAGAGGAGAAATAGGGGCGAATTGACAGTGCATGTGTCTTCGAAAATTGAAGCGATATAGAAACGAAGTGGTTCAGTGAGCGTACTGGGTGCGCGCGGGTCTGGCAAGAGTAAATGATGAGAATACGTCGCCTTTGACTGAAAAATGCCCGATTTGTCTTAGGTTCTCTCAGCTTGCCTAAATCAACATCTCAACCGATAATGCTTTTCCTAGAATTTTTTATACCAACATTTATCGAGATCGCAGGCAATCAATGGATACGCACACCTTCCTCCAAACCCAAGCGAAGAGCAAGCCAAAAGCCGGCCTCAAGCTCATCATCATTGGTGCTGTTATCGCTATTTGCGGTGCTCTTGTAATACCGGCGATTTTGATTTTTTCTGGTTTTCCATCGGGCACAGAGGTTAAAGAATATACGGTGCCGGGCAGCTTTAGCGTCGATATCAACAAGACCGGACAATATTTTTTGTGGAATCACACCCGAGTTGTGTACGAAGGTGTCACTCTCTCGTATTCAAAAGAGCTGCCAAAAGAAATGTCGATTAGCGTCAGTGACCAGGATGGCAATCCACTGCGTTTAATACCAGATCAATCCATTACTGTGACTACCAATGGCAATAAAAGATCGAGTATCGGTTATGTTCACGTCAGTAAAGCGAACAAACTTCCAATGAAGGTGAACGTCAATGTGGAGGGTACGCAAAGAAATTTCACCTTCTCACTTTCAGAGTTTAATTTTTCAGGCGTCCTCCGTTTTTCGCTAGGCATCATTGGCATTCTGCTCGCCATTGTTGCGGTTGGCGCTGGGTTTATTATTGTTGGTGCGAAGAAGTTGCTCCTTGCCTCCGAAACGAAAGCGGTAACTGCCAGCTCAAATTAAAACCTACCGTTCCATCATCAAGGACAACACAATGGCAAAATCAATCGAAGCATTGATGGACGACATACGCCTATTGGGCGAATCGCAATATCAAATGTTAATCGGTGTTCGACGTTTAATTAGGGAACAATTTCCCGATGCCACGGAGGAGGTGAAGTATGGCGGTATCTTGTTTTGCTCGAACATACAATTTGCCGGTGTGTTCGCCTACCAGCAGCACGTGTCGGTAGAGTTTTCCCACGGTGCAAAAATCGAAGACACTCTTGGCCTCTTGGAAGGAAAAGGCAAAGGGCGTCGGCATCTGAAGCTACACTCTGTTGACGATATTAAGTCGAAACATTTAGCCCAATATCTTTCACTCGCGCTCGCCGCGGCACAACTATAAATACGACTTTCGACCCTTTGCAATCGTCCAGTCTGCCCATTCTCGCGCTACAAAAAGCAACTCTCAGAAGCAAAACCAACTGTGCGACTCTTGCCGGCACAAAAGAACCCGGCTAGAAAATTGAGCAGCCTTCCACTATCAGTATTTCCTTTTTCTAGGCAATATTTGTGAGTGAGGTATGGAGACAACTAAGGATCACTTAATCCGATGTTTTTGCATATTTTGTAATCACTTAAGGGTAAAATCTTGGGCTTAAATTATTAACAACTGGATTTTACATGTCTTTATTTTCATTCTCTAAGGCAATGCACAAGTACGGTATCGTCTTGCTTTGCTTAATCTCGAGCGCTTGCGGCGGTGGCAGTGGCGGTGGTAGCAGCCCAACTGGAATCGATTCAAAGCCCACTACTGGTTTCCAGGTTTCGGTAGATAAAACCGCTCTGAAGTTTGAGAGTGAAGAAGGTCGGATACTTTCACCCTTGGTCGTACTTGGGTCTGGTACAGGCACTACCCCCGCAACAATCTACACAGGTAGTCTCGATTTAGGGACCTCATTACAGCAAGTGACTACCGAAGTAATAGGTACGCAGTTGAAGTTTACGGTGTATCCAAAATCAAATCTGCCTGCTGGCACTTACAACGGGAGCCTACAACTATTTGCCTGCGCAGATGAAAAATGTACACAACATTTTTCTGGCTCACCAGCGACGATCCCTTACTCAATTGTAATTACCAAGGGCTTTAGCGCTTCGCCGCAAAGTCTCATCACGAGTGGTATCAGCGGCAATGCCATTAGCCGTGACTTCCTCGTAACTTTGCCACCAGGGCAAGCTAGTTTTCAAGTGAGTTCAAACGTAACTTGGCTTACCATCACGAATCAAACAACCAGCGGTTTTTCGATCAAAACTCTACCTATGCCACCAGGTAACTACACTGCTTTGGTGTCGGTGTCTTATCCCGGTCGAAATCTCACCATACCGATCACCCTCACAGTGACGGCTGATAGCAACACGGTCACCAAGATTGTTCCTGATGTGACCACGCTCAATTTCAATTCGATTGCGGGAGCCTCAGCAACGGCGGCACAAAGAGTCAACATTACTCTACCAAGCTGGACTAAAGAGTCGAATGCAAAAATTAACTACACTTCCACTGGTACAAATTGGTTGAACCTAACCAAAGTTGACGAGCTCACCTACAGCATCTCCGCACTACCACAGGATTTAGTTTCTGGTACCTACACCGCGCAGCTCATCATAGGCGCAGATCCGTTCACCTCACCTATCAGCATTCCGGTGAATTTCGTGGTGGGTGCCGCGTCTTGGAATGTCACCGGCAAAACGAGCTTCATCATCGACGGCGAATCTCAAGCGAATCAACTCTCTAGCGAATTGTCGATTGATATACCTGCTCTCCCTGGACAAAGCTGGACAGCTAGCTCCAATGCTGCTTGGCTAAAGTTAGGTAACACTAGTGGCCTCACTGGTTTGAACAAACTACAAGTCATGATCGATATTGGTGAATTACTCAAGATGGAGAACTTCACCTCGCTTACTGCAGATGTCACGATTAGTTCTGCCAATGGAAAAATCGCTCCTAGAAAATTGGTTTTCTTACTGTCTAAGAGTTTGCCGCAGGTCAATTTCATTACTCCAGCTGTTCGACTTCCTAACGAAGCCAGCACTGCCATCGTCCGTGGTCGAGGGTTCGATAGCATTATTAATTTAAACAATGCCTTGCTGGTGACTGGTCTGCCAGCAAGAAGAATCATTCGCGTCAACGATACCCAATTGAATGTTGAATTTGATGCAGCTGACCAAGGAGAGACGAGCCTGTCACTGAAGAATGCGCTCAATATTCCAACCGAACCTGTCACAATCAAAGTCGTTCCGCAAAGAGGTTTTACATATAGCGCGATCGCTACCCAAGGCGCAAAAGGCTCCATCCACTTTGATGCTGAACGCCAGGCTATTTTTACCAGCAACAAAGACCTCGGCTCGGTGATGCGCTTTGCGGCACTTGGCAACACATGGAATATCTCGACTGCAAACGTGCCTAGCATCGACTCGTCTGCTATGTCTCCAGACGGGAAGTCTATTGTTACAACATCGACCGACAAAAAGATAAGCCTAATTGATCCAGCTAGCATGCAAATTCAAGCTAGCTACACGCTCGCTGGCGGGATCATCTCAGGAACTACCGCGAATTCTTTGCCACGCTTAGCAGTGACAAATAATGGCAAAGCTTTTTTCCAAGGCGCCAGCGGACTCGTCGGACTTAACTACTTTGATTTAACAGCACGTAAATTTGGTGTGCTCAGTACTACTGGCATTCAACTCAACATATCAGGAGGACCTTGGTTCAATGTTTCAGGAGATGGCAATAGACTAGTCATCGTACAATCTGCAAGCACGACTCCACAGCCGAAGATGTTATATCTGGATTCTTCAGATGAAGTGCTCAAACAGAATCCCAGTGGCATTGAATTTTGGTATGAAGCAGCTCAAAGCCTACATGGCGAACGCTTCATTGAGTCGACAAACAAAGTTTGGGATCGTGATTTCAATCTGGTTGGTAACGTGGTTTTGCCGAGCACTGCCTACATCGGACGCTTACCTATCTTTGCACCAGATGGCAATCGGGTTTACATCCTGAGCTACCACTCAAGCGCAATTAGCAGCACGCTAGGTACCATCACCAAACCTCGCGTCTACGTCATTGACACCAGTAAGCGGCTGGTAACGACCACCACTCTACCCGTGCTTGGATACTTCGATATCGACGACTACCCGACATGTACTGGTGTGAGTATAGGTTGTAATACTCGCCCCTTAGGTACCATTACGCCAGATGGGAAAACACTCTTTTTCGTCGGCGATAAAAACCTGATTATCGCGCCGATTCCTACTTTGCAGGGTGTAACACCACCGCCACCTTTGCAACAAGCAAGCAAACCAAATATGGTGCCGTCAACAATGACACGCCATGACCTAAATCGATAGGCGGGCGAGAAGATGAAGTAATAAGCCAGTCCCTCGGGACTGGCTTTTTTATTGGATCACAAACTAGGTCAACGATTAATTAGACGATCTAAGCCTCATCTGCAGCGCTGTGTCTTTATCTAATCCATTCGCTCTTAATCAGTATCTCTACGCTAGCAGGGTCCCACACTGCGCCTGCTTCTTTGTCGCGAGTGATGACCGCATCAAAACCTGGTTCGCGCATCATCAACCAACGATTGAAGTTATCAAAGCCGCGCGACATGATGCCGGTTGGTGTGTGTGGTAGATCAAACGTGTGGCCGAGTTCATGTAAGCTCGCGCCCATCCCCGTCGCGCAATTAGCCCAATAGCTCATACGTCCGCCACTATCATCGGGAAAGAAATTCAAATCGATCGCCTGTGTATTGGCAAATGCCATGTTCACTTGGCTCATCGTGTTAGGGCAAGTATGTAGATGAAGTGATCCAAAGATGCCTAAATATCCCCCGCCTAATGCCCCATGACCAAGCACTTTCTTTGCCACATAATCGGAGAAACTCATGGTCACCATGTATTTTAGATTAGCGTCGTAGTTGGTATTGCGAATGGCCTGTGCGATGAGGTCATACAGCTCATTATCGTTTTTCTTCAAGAGCTCGGCGCGGCTTACTGGCAGACGCAGAGTTTCTACCAATGGGGTGCCGCTTGCATCTTCAACTAAGCTGTAAGTAATATGTGATTTTCCCGCTTTGTACATCATCTCCGCTGTGGCAGATTGCATCAGCAAAGCTTGCACGCGAATTTTCTCTTTTGCTGCAGCGAGACTATTATCGACGCCAGGCTCGGCCAGAAAACGTCCTTCTTCATCTGCAGGAACAGCAATCATCATTTTTACTTTCTTGAGATTGTCTGCAGGGAGATAGTTCAAAGTGAATTTGTTGGTGTTAGCACCGGTTGTAATCATGATTTCGTTGACGCCCACACGCAAAGGAATCAAGGCTTTAAAGACGCCATTCACGGCACTTGCTTGATAAGCCTGGCCAGCCGTTTCTAACTTCACATTGCTCACCTCAGATGAGGTCAATCCATACAGCAAGGGCAAGGGGTAGCGAACAGTGTCGTTATTATTGAAGTTATTGATCGCTAAGCCATTCACCAAATTGGTGTTGTTGACCAGTGGTTCTGGCTTGGTAATGACCACTGGCGCAATTGGTGTAGGACTGGCTGTTGCTGCACTATCTGAGCCGCCTCCGCACGCGCTAAGCGAAGAAGCAATAGAAACAATTAAGAGGCCTAGGCCCCAGGTCAATATGGGCGAGGAAAATTTCACCATGCATTGATTACGTGAGCGATCTTCTTGATTTATGTTGAGATTCATTTTTTACCTATCTCTTGTCAGGTTTTCTTAGGGAAGTAGTCTCTCGCAACCCGCCCCCAAAAGGGCCCTGAGTTTGCGAGCTACTACACTTGTAGTATTCCTCACGCATTTGAATTTGACAAGCCCTTTTATAAAATAAAAAAGATCATTTTCTCGCGGCAAAGGAATTACAATGGATGCACTACGCAAACCATCTCGTCCATCCTCAACCATCTTTACTCACCTTCGGAATCCATCCATGAGAAACATTCTTCGCGTAGTTTTTATCGCCACATTAATGATGGGCTTGATGGCAAATCAAACTCTCGCGCAAGAACAATGCAGCGACAAACCAAGCTGCTGGCCCGAGGGTAGTGCCATGCGCACGGCTTTTGACCTCAAAGACCATCTCGACAGCACCGAGAAAACGCTCGCGCAAAAACATCAAGAACTACTGCTACTGCTTTCAAATGCGATTGGCACCGCCAAAGTCGATGGGCGAGTAATCACAGCGCTCAAAGCCCAACAAGATGCCTGGCTGAAGTACCGTACTGAAGAATGTGAACTGATTGGCGCCTTGACCGGTGCAGGCGGCAGCTGGCCGACAACCCATGCTTTGCGATGCGAAGCCAACCACACAGACAGACGCTTGCGCAGCGTGCAATCGGCCTTAGCTTGTGTGGCGAAAGTTCCGAAGAAGAGCAGCGATTTTGATCAGCATGCCTGCTTACAACAGCTGGCGCCATTGACCAATAAGAACAAAAAGAATTGAGATGAGATCGAAGTGAAATCGCGATAAAGGTGACAAAGCAGAACTCAAGACGGCTGCACCATGTATCAAAACGGTGTTTAAGAGATAAGTGGAATTTAATCGAAGCATTGATGATCTCGCGCCTTGATGCTTTGCCCCAGCACTACTGCAATCTGAAGCTGTTTGTCAGAGACCTGCTTACATTGAGATTGACTCACTGCCGTTTTGTTGAGAGGTGAAACGACTTTCGAATAAGCGCTCATCGTGAGGAGAACAATCTCTACAGCGAATAATTGAAGAGAACTAGTTATTGATCACTTTCCATGTATTCAAATTCGACCAAAGTATCGTCAGGCCAGCTCTTATCCCCGAGCGGCAAAAAGTAGGTGCGATCAAGTAAAACAGCACAATCTTTATCCGAGAAATCTGGCTTGGCGGCGGCACTACTTAAATCTGAGTAAAGATAGTTAACAGGTAGACTTTCTCGTCTTCCATTGTGATTCAACGTGACATTGAAAATCGGAATATCAGCAAAGAAAAAATAACCTGATCTACCTGTTGTGGGACTGCACCAATTGGCGTTTTTACGCAATGTATTCAATACTTTATTTTCAGAGGAGGTGAGATTTGCCTCCAACCCAACTTCACACTCCATACGAAGATCACCCAATCGCCTTGTATTCCTCGGCAAATTAGGTGTCCTAATCTCCACTCGCCAAGTCATGCTGCCAGCGGCTCGATTTGTATTGACTGAAGCGTCTTCATCAAGCGCTTTTTGATTTATAGGGATGGTGAATGTTTGATCGTCGGCTAGGGTCACGGGAATCGAAAAGCTATCCCCAACAATTTTCATGCTGATGCCATCCATCTTGGTTTCATACTGGCGTGGTAGCAACTTGAATCGCAAAGTGGCACCTGGATGGAGATGCTGTTTTGCCTCGAACAGCTTCATCCCAGCAACCATGTCTCGATAGGATTTATCAACAGGGTTACGAGTTGTGCTGATGGTGACGGTAGTCTGTTTCGCGGCACTCGGCTGAGATGCAAGTTGCAAACCATAAGATTGACCACTTACTAATGCCAGCAACAATAATAAAGATAGCTTGCACTGCATTATGCGTTACCGTGGTGATAGTTCATGATCAGGCATAAAATCAGAGTGACTAACTTCATTGAGCTTTCCTTGCTACGTATCTTTAATTACTGCAATGTCATGTGAGCCAATTGCGTAGCTCACACCGATGTCAAACATAAGCTTCTAGTTGACGACCGGTTTTTGATTAATAAATTTCATTCTTGACTTGGTAGCGACACCCGCTGGATTGAATAGAATAATCAGCTCACAAAAACTGGTATCAGGTGATGAAGTCAACATCGACATTAGAGATGGGCCACCGCATGACTGTCCTGCTTCCGTTCGCCCTTGGTATCGATAAATCCAAATCTCAAAATCACTGTCAAAGTGAATGCTCTTGGTCTTCCCTAAATTTTTCTCGATATCTGCCTTGGTGCTCTGCCCTAGAGCTATGGCACCCTGAAGCTGTTTGTCAGAGACCTGCTTAAAGGGCGATTGACTCACTGCCGTTTTGTTGAGAGGTGACACGACTTTCGTACACGCGCTCAGGGTAATTAAAGGCATCACTAGAGTGGCAATTTGCAGAGATCTATTCATTGATCACTTTCCATGTATTCAAATTCGACCAAAGTGTCGTCAGGCCAGCTTTTATCCCCGAGCGGCAACCAAAACGTGCGATCTAGTAAAACAGCACAATCTTTATCCGAAAGATCTGGTTTAGTAGAGAAGCTACTTAAGCCTGCATAAAGATAATTAATAGGCAAACTTTCTCTTCGACCGTTGTGGCTTAGGGTGACACTAAAAAGTGGAGAGACGGCGAAAAAATAATAGCCGGACAGACTATTTCCAACGCCACACCAGTTGGTACTTTTTAGTAATGTGTTCATTACCCTGCCGTATGACGTCAAATTTGATTCTAAGCCGACCTCACACTCCATACGAAGATCACCCAATCGCCTTGTATTCTTCGGCAAATTTGGCGTCCTGATTTCCACTCGCCAAGTCATGCTGCCAGCGGCTCGATTTGTATTGACTGAAGCGTCTTCATCAAGCGCTTTTTGGTTGATAGGGATGGTGAATGTCTGATCGGCTGCAATAGCAACGGGAATAGAAAAGGTATCCCCGACAATTTTCATGCTGATGCCATCCATCTTGGTTTCATACTGGCGTGGTAGCAACTTGAATCGCAAAGTGGCACCTAGATGGAGATGCTGTTTTGCCTCGAACAGTTTCATCCCAGCCACCATGTCTCGGTAGGATTTATCAACAGGGTTACGGGTAGTGCTGATCGTGACAGAAGTAGCAGATCGATCTTGCGATCCATCTTTCTTTTGATATGCCAAGGCGGCACTGTCCGCGAATAAATTCAGAACACTAGAAAAAAAGAGAACTTCACAAAATCTCTTGATTTGCCGCATGAATCAGTGCCTTATTGAGTAGGTATTTTATAAAGTTAATATTTTATCAGGTATTTTCTCGCCTTGATCTATACTTTTTCCCTTTTTTCGACGCACTTGATTTCGGAGGGTGAAGCTGGGTAAGGTCGTCGATGTAGTACAGACCAAAGTGGAGTAGGTAGCCTGAACTCTATTCGATTCATTCATCGAACTTCAATTGAGATAGCCTTGGATATTCACGCCAGATGTTCTGACTTCTGCTCTGGCAGTGAGTTGTGTGCGAATGAAATTGATGGGGTTTTGATCGTCGATGCGCCGACTTCAATGTGGCGGGTCAAGACGCGATCCCTTTATCTTCGGTCGCACTTTAGCGGATGACTACCGACCTTCATGTACAATTGGGTCATTCACTTATTTCTCCGCTGAGTTAGCTATGCCCATCGAAGTCGAGAGCGCACCACTTTCCGAAGCCATCATCGCCAACGAGCTTGCAAAAGCAGCGCCACCTTCATCAAATCATCCCGTTCAACAGTGTGCCAATTGCGGCGCCTTAGCCGACAGATCATTCTGTCCGGAATGTGGGCAAAGCACGCATATCCACCATTCACTTTTGCATTTAGTAGAAGAGTTACTTCACGGTCTTTTTCATTTCGATACCAAGGCCTGGCGCACCATTCCAGCGCTCATGTTAAGACCAGGAGAATTGACGCGCAGCTATCTCAATGGCCAACGCACACGGTATGTATCCCCGCTCGTGTTGTTTCTATTTTTAATTTTTCTCATGTTTTTTGTGTTTGGCTTTACTAGCAACACGACAGATAGCCAACCTTTAGTCAAGCAAATCAATTCTGAACTCAATGTGAGCTTGGCGGATCAACGTGAAAGTATGAAGGAATCGGAATCTCTGCTCGCTAGCTTGGCGGCAGACGCGCCGCAACGCGCTGCGACTGAAGAGAAGATCGCCAAAGACAAAGCCGAAATCGCTACCATGGAAAAAATCTTGGCCAATACAAAAAATGATCAGATCAACATGCTAAGCCCTTTAGCCGACAACTCCCCTGAAAGTGTGCGCAGAAATTTGGAGCGAAATGTGCCATTTCTCGCACAGCCGGTCATCATCAATGGCGTCAGTCATGCGTTGCAAAATCCTGATTTGGTGCTATACAAATTCAAGAATACCTTGTCGAAATTGGCGTTTTTATTGGTGCCGATATCATTACCATTCTTATGGCTGATGTTTGCCTTACGCCGTCAACACAGCATGTTTGAGCACGCGGTATTTTCATTATATTCGCTCTCCTTCATGTCGATTTTAATGATGCTGTGTTCAATTTTAGGTGCCTTGTCTTGGTACAGCTTGTCGACGCTATTATTGATCGTCGTACCACCAATACACATGTACCGACACCTTCGAAAAACCTATCAACTGAGTGTCTTAGCGACCCTGTGGCGAACGATCGCACTCCTGTTTGTCGCGTTTATCTCGCTGTTAATTTTTGCCTTGATTGCTTTGCGCTTTAGTATTTAGGTTTTGTAGAATTTGATTTTTATGGGCTGGTAAAGCTTGAATGATCTTAGTTCTATTTTGAATAAAATTAGTGGACACCCAACCCAATTCACATCAAAAAATAGGCGAGCTCACAACTCGCATCAATCGCCATTCTCACACAAGCATACTAGGTCCCAAAGCTTTCATCAGCATGGAGCCTTCTTTATATTCTTAGCGAATGCGCCCACGAGACGAGCTCACAATGTTCGGTAATCAAGCACCTCTCATCAATTCCTTACACAGAACACGGTAACGCAACGCCATACACACATCGCTCATTGAGATGTTCTGCATAAGCCTTCAATCTATCAGCCTGTGCTATCACCGTGCCCCGCGTCATCGCTTTGGCTCGAACAGCTTTTTCGAATTCTTCAGGACTAGACCCCAATCGACTCAGGATAGACGGCACTCGTGAAGACATCGCATGATTCTTATCGCTACGAACGATACGCGCTGCCCAATCAACCAGTTCAATGTAATCGTGCGCAGTACAAGGAAGCCCTTGGGCGTGTGCGACGTCGAGCGAGCTTCCGAATGGATGCAACGGAACAAACGCGACTTTCTCTTCATGCGCTGAGGTTCGAGGCTGACGATTGCGCTCTTCACGCTGGATCGATTTTATCGCCCCGTGGTTTAGCTCACGTAGGCGCTGCTGACTCGATGTGTAATCCGAAGTCGCCGGCAAATCAGCGATACCAGCACGGATAGGATTGAGATCCACATATGCACAACAGGCCACCAGCCCCGCCTCATCCAGAATAGCCTGGCTCTTAAAACGCCCTTCCCAAAATCGCCCGGTACATTGATCTTCAGCATTAGCGCGACGTACGCAGCGGCCTATGCAGTGATTGTAAGGCGTTGCATCAAGAGAGACATATCGACTACGTGCCATTGGCATCTGCCACCTCATTGCTTCATGAAGAAAATGTGGTGGCTTTAGCTCAGTCTTGACAATAATTAATATGCAAGAAAATTTAATAATTTATTGCTTTTGTTGGAATCAGCACCTCTTGAATTTATTCAACAGGAGCTATCTTTTTCATCCGACTTTCTGCCACTATCTTTTGATTTGGCAGAACTTACACAGAAAAGAAGCCCGCAAAGAGCGGTTGGAAGCACATCACGCCATGGCCTGTCCCAAAAAAAGTTTGCCGCTAATGAGGACAGAAAAAGGACACCACCGATCGAAAAAAACATTCGTGCTTTGAATCTCAAGAAATTCCTCGGCGGAATAAACAATATTGCAAGAATAATTGCAAAAAAAGAAATTAAAAATGGGACTAAT
>CANHZI010000071.1 GCA_947464955.1 Oxalobacteraceae bacterium | reverse complement strand
TGCGTAAGGGTAGGGGATCCCATTTCGACCCAGACATCTTGGACGTGTTCTTAAAGATCACCGATGAGTTTCGCGAGATTGCACTTCGCTACCGCGAAAGTGAGAGCGGAGATTCGGAAATTTATTGAGTCTGTATTTTCCTCGTTGGAAAACAAAAAGCGCGATACCGATCGCGCTTTTTTGTTGGATGTCTTTTAAAACTAATCGAAGACCGGCGTTTCGACGCCCAAAATTTTGTGCAATTTTGGTGAGGTCGTGGTGTACTGCATATGAATTTTCTTTTCAGGGAAAATATATGGTGCAGCACCAAACGCAGCCAACGCAGCTTCATGGAAGCCAGACAAAATCAATTTTTTCTTACCTGGGTAAGTGTTGATATCACCGACAGCAAAAATACCTGGCACGTTGGTTTCGAACTTTTCAGTATCCATTACCTTCAACTGTTTACGTTCGATCTCAAGACCCCATTCAGCGATTGGGCCAAGTTTTGGAGATAAACCGAAGAAGACCAAGAGGTCATCCAAAGGTAGGCGACGTGTCACGCCATCAGCGCCAGTGACTTTGATTTCAGCCAATTTGTCATCTTTAGTTTCGATGCCAGTGACTTGGCCGATGATCAATTGCATTTCGTAGTTGTCGCACATTTCTTTCATTTTTGCGACAGAGGCTGGTGCAGCACGGAAGTCTTCGCGACGATGTAAGAGAATTACCGATTCCGCTTTGCCAGCTAAGTTCAATGCCCAGTCAAGAGCAGAATCACCGCCACCACAGATCACCAAGTTGCGGCCTTCAAAGCGGCTAGGGTCTTTGACGCGATAGAAAACTTGTTTGCCTTCAAATTCTTCGATGCCTTCGACTTTTAATGTGCGTGGTTGGAACGAGCCCACACCAGCTGCGATGAAAATAGTTTTAGTGATGAATTTGGTGCCCAAGGAAGTTTCTAGATCAAAACGACCGTCAGCACGACGTTGAACTACAGTCACTTCTTGATTTAAGTGGAAAGTCGGTTCAAATGGTTCGATTTGTTTGAGCAAGTTGTCAGTCAACTCTTGGCCAGTGCAAACAGGAACAGCTGGAATGTCATAAATCGGTTTGTCAGGGTAAAGTTCTACGCATTGACCGCCAACCACAGGGAGGGAGTCGATAACGTGCGCTTTGATCTCGAGTAAGCCGAGTTCGAAAACCTGGAACAGACCGACTGGGCCAGCGCCAACAATGACGGCATCAGCTTCGATCACTTGAGTGTTTTGTGTATTGTCCATGAGACTGTGTGTTTCCAATAATGAGGCGCATACTTAATGCGCAATTCACAATCGTGAATTTGTTCAGGGTGAATCGATATAAGTGATTGCCAGCATTACGGATCTAAGAGTGATCGGCAAAGAGGCAGTCGATCTGGATGGCGCTTAGCGCTCCAAATATTGCAATTTATCTTTAACGTCTTTCCAATCGTCGGCGTCTGCCAATGGTGCCGTCGTTTTTGTGATCGAAGGCCAGCTACGAATTAAGTCGGCGTTGATTTTGATAAATTGCTGTTGATCGGCAGGGACATCTTCTTCAGCATAGATCGCATTGACTGGGCATTCTGCAACGCAAACCGCGCAGTCGATACATTCATCAGGATCAATCACCAAGAAGTTAGGACCAGCACGGAAGCAGTCTACAGGGCACACATCTACGCAGTCGGTGTAACGGCAACGGATGCAGGATTCGGTCACAACATGGGTCATAACAGGCCTATCTAGGATAAAAATTGGGGTGAGGCGCTACGCGTAAATTTCGCGACAGCTGCAAAGCCTTGTATTTTAAGGCAAATTGCCATATCTCACAATTGTGACTTAGATAAAATATGCATAAGCAAATGTGTCTGGTTGATACTGCTCAGGACTGATATCCTGCTGCTGAGTGGACAATGTGATTATCTGAATGCGTGCTGAAGGCATTGAATAAGGATCATATTTTCGAATTAAGCGACTTTTAAGCGAATTTGCCGATATCTGCCATGAAACCTAAATTATTGATTGCGCGCGCAATCTTTCCTGAAATTGTTGAAAAATTATCAAATTACTTTGAGCTTGAGGAAAATCAAGACGACATAATTTTTTCTGAGACAGAGCTTGTGGCCCGCTTACAAGGCAAGTTCGGCATGCTGTGTACCTCAAGTGCGAGAGTCAATACCTCTTTGCTTTCGCAAGTGCCAAGCCTCAAAGTTGTTTCCACCATAGCGGTCGGTTACGATAACTTTGATTTAGCCGCCTGTACCAAATTTGGCGTCATGGCGACCAATGCCCCCGATGTACTGAATGAAACGACGGCCGATTTTGCTTGGGCCTTAATGATGGCCACTGCGCGTCGCGTCACTGAGGCTGAACATTGGTTGCGTGCAGGGCACTGGGAAAAGTGGAGTTATAACGCCTTTCTTGGAGCCGATGTGCACGGAACGACTTTAGGCATCTTGGGAATGGGGCGCATTGGCAGGGCGATAGCGCGACGAGCGCGTGGATTTGACATGCGCGTGATTTACCATAATCGCAGCCGTCTCGATCCGAGTGCTGAATCGGAGGCAGGAGGTGCAATTTATGTGGACAAGGAAACCCTGTTGCGAGATTCGGATCATCTGATCGTCGTCGTTCCTTATTCAGCCGCCGCGCACCACCTTATTGGGGAAGCGGAGTTGGCGCAAATGAAGTCGTCGGCAACCTTAGTGAATATTGCGCGTGGTGGCATCGTTGATGACGCTGCTTTGATCCGAGCACTTCAAGAAAAGAGAATTGCGGCCGCAGGACTAGATGTGTTTGAAAATGAGCCGCGATTTAACCCGGGATTTCTTACCTTGTCGAACGTGGTGTTGACTCCCCATATTGCAAGTGCTTCGCAAGCCACGCGTTTGGCGATGGCGAATAAGGCGGTCGATAACTTGGTAGCAGCATTAGAAGGGCGTGTGCCGCCGAATTTGCTCAACAACGATGTGCTGCAGAAGACATCAATCGAATAGCTGAATAAAATTTGATTGATCTTGAGCGCTGCCGCGTGGCTGCAGCGCTCAATTTGTGCGAGAGGGTTACGAAGCGAATTGTCGATCAAGCTGCGTTTTTTAGATCTTCAATTAGATCGATATATTGTTGCATCGCTGCTTCTTGTGTGGTGCCTTTGAGCTCAGCCCAAGCATCAAATTTTGCACGTGCTACAAAGTCTGTCATGCCAGGGCGCTCGCCACTTGCATCACCGCTACTCCCTTGCTTGAATAAGGCGTAAATTTTCAGCAAAGTCATATTGTCTGGGCGTTCTGGTAAATTTTTAGAATCCGCCTGGGCTTGCGCAAATTGTTCGTTGAGGCTCATGTATTTCTCCTGTGTTGTCGACGAGGTGATAAATGCTTGGTTCGTTCTATCGAAGCGATGTTCAGCGGTGTATAAAACCGTTAGTCGTTGAGCTTAACAGGAAAGTGAAAATTTTCGATAGAGTAAAAGCTCAAAAAAAGTAAGCAAAACAAGTGCATTTTCTCTCAATACCTCAAGCGGTCGATTCTAACGCAATGCATCCACGCTTGATTCTTACTCCAGAGATTTAATGAATTGTCGGCTCCGCTCCGCAGCACGCTTTGTATTTCTTACCGCTGCCGCATGGGCAAGGATCGTTTCTCCCTACTTTTGGAGTGTCGCGTTTTACTGTTACCACGCCAGATTTTCTCAAGGGAGCCCAGAAACGGCGAATCTCGGGGATCGAAGCCTCTAGCTGCAACGCTAGTTCGTGGCATTTTTCTGGAGTGTCAACCAATTTGAGTTCTTCTTCTTCAATCTCTTCGGCGCCAAGTAAATAGATCGGGCGTAGATGATCAGCGATGGTCGACTCCCATGCCGCTTCCCATGCTTCTGCGCGAAGCTGCATGCCTTCCCAGAATCCCCAAGCCCAGGTTTCACCGTCGATGAGTTCTTTGCCATTTTTTTCCATCACACAAAACAGAGGCTCGTACTCTTGCGGCGCGACTTCAAACGTGATCTGGATTTCATTCATAAAACGAGCGATCAAGTTGGTGATGCGCTGCATCTCTTTTGGTGATTTGAATTTTGGCTCTGCTTGATTAGGCAAGCCCCACACTAAGGGGAGCCATTCAACCATAGGAATCATTTCTGGACCAAGTGCAATGGCAGTGAGGTAGCCATGCAAGGCATCCATTGTCATTCCATCGTCGCCAACGCTGTCGGACATGAGGAACTTATCGAGTTCGTTAAATTCTTTGTCGCTGAGGGGTTCGTCGAGGTGCATAGTGACAGTCTTTTTGAATAATGAGTTGTAATCGGGAGCGCGACTCTTTATTGCTGAATGCGCGAAATAGCGAAAGTGTAGCGCTTTGTATCGGTTTGGTGGTGAGAATGCACGTACAATTACGCCTATGAATGATGAAAATGCAAAAGTTTGTTCAAATTTGAGCCCCGAGCTCGGCGATAGCTATTCTGATCTGAGTCCAGAAGTCGTGCTCGACGCTATGCATGCGCGTGGCTTTCATTGCGATGGACGTTTATTAGCGCTCAATAGCTATGAGAATCGCGTCTACCAACTAGGTATCGAGGATGGGCTACCTCTGATCGCAAAGTTTTATCGGCCTGGCAGATGGAGCACAGCGCAGATTCAAGAGGAACATGCTTTTGTTGCCTCTTTAGCGGCCAGTGAAATTCCAGTGGTGCCTGCTTTGGCTGACGTAGATGGAAACACCTTATCGGTGTTTCAGGGTTTTCGCTTTGCTGTTTTTCCGCGCCAAGGAGGGCGGGCGCCCGAATTGGATCGTGCCGATACGCTGACATGGCTAGGTAGGTATTTGGGGAGAATCCATGCGGTCGGCCGCGAGGCTAACTATGTTTTACGCCCGGCGATTAATCTCCAGACTTTTGGTCGAGCTTCGCTAGATTACCTTGTCGATCACAACTGGATTCCGAGCGACCTTTCGAATGCGTACGTGAGCACGGCAAAGCTGATGTTGGACAAAGTCGCGCAAATATTCGATGCGGCTGGAGATATTCGGCAATTGCGACTGCACGGCGACTGTCACATGGGCAATGTCCTCTGGATCGATGAGGGTGCTCAGCAAGGCCCGCATTTTGTTGATTTTGATGATAGTCGTATGGGGCCAGCAATCCAAGATTTGTGGATGCTGCTGTCAGGCTCGCGGCGAGAAATGCAAGAACAGCTGTGTGATATTTTGATGGGGTATGAAGATTTCTTGGAATTTGATGCGCGTGAGTTGGCATTAATTGAGCCACTTCGCTGTTTGCGACTTTTGCACTATTCAGCTTGGCTAGCGCAGCGTTGGTCTGACCCTGCATTTAAACAGGCGTTTCCATGGTTTAACAGCCAAAGGTATTGGCAAGATCGTGTTCTCGAGATGCGTGAGCAATTAGCCTTATTAGAGGACGAGCCTCTTCGCGTATGATTTTGAATGAAGGGTGTCATCGCTTACAATAGCGAATCTGTAGCTTTATGCCTTATTTCTTTTCTTACTATATTCCGAAGTTGACATCATGATGACGCAAGACGAACTCAAACTGGCGGTTGCTCAGGCAGCTATTTCCTACGTTGTTGAAGGGGAGATAGTCGGCGTGGGCACAGGTTCGACAGCCAATTTCTTTATCGATGAATTGGCAAAAATCAAACACAAAATCAAGGCAGCCGTCGCTTCGTCTGAGGTGACTGCCGCGCGCTTGCGGGCTCATGGTATCGAAGTACTTGATCTGAATGACGTCACCAGCATGCCTGTCTATATCGATGGCGCGGACGAGATTACAGCTAGCGGTGCCATGATCAAGGGTGGCGGTGCCGCCTTGACGCGTGAGAAGATCGTCGCTTCCGTCGCAAAACAGTTTATTTGCATTGCCGATGGTTCGAAACTGGTCGAGAAATTGGGGCGTTTTCCCTTGCCCGTTGAGGTGATTCCTATGGCGCGCGAGTCAGTCATTCGTGCACTGAATGCCATCGCTGGAGAGGCAAAACTGCGCATGAAAGATGGGCAAGCCTTGATCACAGATAATGGTAATGTGATCGTTGATGTGCATGGCTTACAAATTGAAGATCCGCAAGAATTAGAGCGCAAAATCAATAATATCGTTGGTGTGGTGACGGTTGGTTTATTCGCGCAACAAGGGGCGAATGTGTGCCTGTTGGGCACACCTGATGGCGTCAAGACTCTGACATTTTGAGAGCATGCTGACCGCTACTTCCCCGACCAATTTTGAATAGGAAAAAATATGAGTGACGCACTCTCCGATCAAGAAATTCTTGAAAGCACCAAACAATGGCTAGAGAAAGCAGTCATCGGTTTGAATCTCTGTCCTTTTGCCAAAGGTGTACACATCAAAGATCAAATTCGTTACTTCGTCAGCTATGCCCGCACGGAGGAAGAATTACTCAAGGATTTGATTGATGAGTTAGAAGTGCTGGCGGAGGCGAATCCAGAAAAGATCGATACGACTTTGTTAATTCATCCTTTCGTCTTAAATGACTTCCTCGACTTCAATGATTTCCTTGAAGTGGCAGACACGACTCTGGAAGATAGGGATCTCGATGGCATCTTGCAGGTAGCGAGTTTCCATCCTTTGTATCAGTTTGAAGATGCAGATCTGGACGATATCGAGAATTTTACAAATCGATCCCCTTATCCGACGCTCCATTTATTGCGTGAAGAAAGTATTGATAAAGCGGTTGAAGCCTTTCCAGAAGCCGAGCAAATTTATGAAAAGAACATGGCAACATTGCGTGCCTTAGGTCTTGAGGGCTGGAAAAAATTGTTTCTCGCTTGAAGTTTGTAGGGGAGTCTAGTTTCGAAAAATTGAATGGGGCTGCGGCCCCATTTTGTTTCTTTACCTGCTCCGCTATTGGATCATCGAAGCTATTTCGCTCCAGTCGATCGACATGAAAGACGATTTTTTTCGAATTTTGCTTTGAATAAAATTTGCTGCGATTGCAAAACTCCATATTTTTGCTTGTTCTAACGCTTGGATTGAATCCGCATTTGCTTATGTTTTTTTGTCATTTGTGATTTTCATTTCGATGTATTTATTGAAATGAAATCGGAGCTTGCCTTCAGCTATTAAATGAAAAAGGCATGTTCGCTATAAGTATATGAATTTAAATGAAATTTTTTGCACTTTACTGCATTCATTGAATTGGTTTTGCGAGCGCTAAGTTGGTGAAAATATCTCATAAGGTTTCAGAAATGATGACAAACTCACCTCGCTTTTCTAACTGATCATTAAGACTTATATCGCTATCAGGAAAAAGCATACAAAATTTGGACCTGAAGTTCTTGTTATTTTGCAGAGCAGCATGTAGAGTCATGGGTTCGCTTTTCAATTAACACCATTCTTTCGTCACTCTTTTTGAAATTTTTATGGCTTTGATCGTCCACAAATATGGCGGTACGTCGATGGGTTCTACTGAACGCATTAAGAACGTCGCTAAGCGCGTCGCCAAATGGCATGACGCTGGTTATCAAATCGTAGTTGTTCCGTCTGCGATGTCGGGCGAAACAAACCGAATTATTGGGCTCGCTAAAGAAATTATGGCAGAGCCTGATCCTCGCGAGCTTGATATGATTGCCTCAACAGGTGAACAAGTGTCCGTCGGTTTGTTGTCGATGGCTTTGCAAGCACTAGGTAAGAAAGCAGTTTCTTACGCTGGCTGGCAAGTGCCAATCAAGACGGATTCTGCCTATACCAAAGCGCGAATTTCATCGATCGATGATGTGAAGGTTAAAGCTGATTTGGCTGAAGGTAAGATTGTCATCATTACTGGTTTCCAAGGCGTGGATGATTTGGGAAATATCACGACCCTTGGTCGTGGTGGTTCGGATACCTCGGCAGTGGCGATTGCCGCTGCGATGAAAGCGCAAGAGTGCTTGATCTACACTGACGTCGATGGGGTTTATACGACCGATCCACGTGTCGTGTCTGAGGCGCGTCGCTTAAACACAGTCACTTTTGAAGAGATGCTGGAAATGGCTTCTTTAGGTTCGAAAGTGCTGCAAATTCGCTCAGTCGAATTCGCCGGCAACTATCGTATGCCAACTCGCGTGTTGTCATCATTGACTGACCCTTTAATGCCTTTAGCCGAAGAGATCGTCTCCGGCACTCTGATTTCGTTTGAGGAAGATACAAATATGGAACAAGCCACAATTACTGGCATCGCATTCAATCGCGACGAAGCAAAATTAACAGTGTTTGGCGTACCTGATAAACCAGGTATTGCATATCAAATTTTGGGCCCAGTCGCTGATGCGAATATTGAAGTGGATATGATTATTCAAAATCAATCCGTCGAAGGAAAGACAGACTTTACATTTACTGTGCCGCGCGCTGATTACAACAAGGCGATGGAAGTATTGAATGCAAGCGTCAAGGCACACATCGGTGCGGGTAGCATCATTGGCGATGCTAAGGTGTCTAAGGTTTCCGTGGTTGGTGTTGGTATGCGTAGCCACGTCGGTATCGCATCGCAGATGTTCCGCACTTTGTCTGAAGAGGGTATCAATATTCAAATGATTTCGACTTCCGAGATTAAAATTTCCGTCTTGATCGATGAGAAATATATGGAATTAGCGGTACGCGCACTGCATAAAGCATTTGGTTTGGAAGCAGCATAAGAACATTTTCTGAGTGGGTAGTTGACCAAATGTGAACTACCCGCTATGATCTCGTTCTCGCTTGCACTACGATGCGCTTGTGTCGTGTTGTGAGAGTGTGGAGACGTGGCCGAGTGGCCGAAGGCACTTCCCTGCTAAGGAAGCATCTGGGGTAACCTGGATCGTGAGTTCGAATCTCACCGTCTCCGCCAAAAGAATTGGTGCCCGCTTAATGCAAATTAAGCGGGCATTTTTCGTTTATGGTGTCGTGGTTTTGTCTCTAGGGCTTACGCAATAAATATTTTTGGCGTACGCTGTCTTTTTTTGGGAAATGTCGCTTGAATTCGGCGGTTTCTTCGACTATTGTGCAATGCACCAATAATAACAAGGATTGCAATTGGCTCACGAACACTCAAAAAGCAGCTTGTCCGCTCTGACACTCGCTGCAGTAGGTATCGTCTATGGTGATATCGGTACTAGTCCTCTTTACACCATGCAAGAAGTTTTTGATCATAAGCATGGGCTTGCTCTTACTCAGGGAAATATTCTTGGAATTGTTTCTTTGATTCTCTGGGGGCTTATTTTTATTGTGTCGCTCAAATATGTCACTTTGGTACTTCGAGCCAGCAATCGTGGTGAGGGCGGTATCATGGCATTGACTGCGCTGACCCTGGAATCGGTCGGGCGAGAGTCGAAGCTTTATTTTCCATTGGTAGTGCTGGGCATCATTGGCGCATCTTTGTTTTATGGGGATGGTGTCGTTACCCCCGCGATGACTGTGCTCTCTGCGATTGAAGGGATAAAGGTTGCGACGCCAGCGTTGAAACCATTTGTTGTGCCCATTACCTTGGTAATTCTTGTGGGGCTATATGCAATGCAATCTCGTGGTACGGCGACAATCGGTAAATTATTTGGCCCTGTGATGATTTTATGGTTTGCCGTCCTCGCTGCTATGGGGGTTTACAACATTTTGCGCGTGCCAGGTGTTTTGGAGGCGTTTAACCCTTTTCATGCTGTTAATTTCCTGCTCGAGCATCGCTTTGCTGCATTTATTGCCCTCGGCGCCGTTGTATTGGCTTTTACTGGTTCTGAAGCTTTGTATGCTGATATGGGACATTTTGGTTCCAAGCCAATTCGTACAGCATGGTTCCTGATTGTGTTTCCTGCGCTCGCCTTGAATTACTTGGGGCAGGGGGCGCTATTGATGATCGAGCCTGAATCAGTTTCAAATCCATTTTTTAATCAGTTGGGTGATTGGAGTATCTACCCGCTGGTTGTGCTCTCGACGATGGCGGCTGTTATCGCGTCGCAAGCCACGATTTCCGGTGCATTTTCGATGACTAAGCAAGCAATTTCTTTGGGGTTTCTGCCTCGGATGAAGATTATTCATACTTCTTCTAGGGAAATCGGTCAAATTTACATTCCAGTCGTCAATTGGATGCAATTGGCAGCGGTTGTTGGTGCTGTGATTGGATTTGGCTCGGCGGGAAATCTCGCTTCCGCCTACGGAATTGCCAACACCGGCACAATGCTAGTGACCTCGATTTTGACTTTCTTCGTAATACGTTTTGGTTGGAAATATAATTTAGCCTTGTGTATTGGTGCGACTAGCTTCTTCTTTCTCATCGATATTTCTTTGTTCTCATCGAACGCGTTGAAATTCTTTAGTGGTGGTTGGTTCCCAATTGCCTTAGGTACCGGTATTTGTACTGTGATGTTGACGTGGAAGCGTGGTCGTTCACTGGTGTTCGATAATCTTAAGAAGCATGCAATTCCGCTTGAGGATTTTCTTGAGTCACTCTTCGTTTCGCCTCCAGTGCGCGTCGCTGGTACTGCGGTATTTTTGCGAGGAGAGGCAGACGGAGTTCCGCATGCCTTGTTACATAATCTTTCTCATAACAAGGTTTTACACGAGCGAGTGATTTTCATTACTTTGCATAACAAGGAAATCCCTTGGGTGCCTTTCTCTGAGCGCATCAAAGTCACTGACTTAAAGAACAATTGTTTTCAGGTCGATGTGTTTTATGGCTTTAAGAACGAGCCAGATATTCCTAACGCATTGGAGCTCTGCAAGCCTTTCGGACTTGAGTTCGAAGCTTTGGATACGTCTTATTTCATTTCACGTCAAACGATTATCTCAAGTCCCGGTAGTGGAATGGCAAGTTGGCGTGAGGGCTTGTTTGTCACGATGTCTCGAAATGCGCGTGATGCAGCTGACTATTATCAAATTCCAAGTAACCGTGTAATCGAAGTCGGTGCTCAAGTTGAAATTTGATTTCTTTACTGGTTGGTTGAGCTCTATTTGATTAGTTTTTCTAAGTTTTTAGACGATTCGGTAGAAAAAACTTATCAAGTGGAAATAGCTATGTTATACTTTCTCTCTTCGCGGCTGTAGCTCAGCTGGATAGAGTACTTGGCTACGAACCAAGGGGTCGTGGGTTCGATTCCTGCCAGCCGCACCAGATTTGAGGGACTAGATGAAAATCTAGTCCCTTTTTTCGTTATCGAAAGTTGACAAGAGCGAAAGAGGAATTTTGTAAATTATTTGCTAGGGCTTCATTTCCTGAAATGGATCTGCTATAATCTTTTTCTTCGCGGCTGTAGCTCAGCTGGATAGAGTACTTGGCTACGAACCAAGGGGTCGTGGGTTCGATTCCTGCCAGCCGCACCAAATTGCGAAAGAAAAAAGGCTTAGATGAAAATCTAAGCCTTTTTTTCGTCCTTCGCTTATCCGTTTGTTTTAATCCAAAGCGAAATTAATCTTTGAAGTGCAATGTGAGTTGTTTTGTCATGCTCCAATCGGACGGTATGTCCTGATTGGACGATTGGATTGATCGATGTATCGAGTCTACGGAGTGATTCTTGATCGTTTCAGTATAAGAGTTGATCAACTTGTGCACTAAATTCGCATCCGGCAACATCGTCCCGAGGAATAGCACTTTTCCTCGGTATTCAATCAAAATAGTAGGGAAGTTTTCGATATCAAGATCCTCGACTATGTTGGAGTGGTCTTCGATATCAATCCACGCGAATACCTTATCAGGATGTGAGGCTCGAACAGCTTCGAAGTTCTTGCGATAAGCTTGGCAGGTATCGCACCAAGCAGCGCACAAACAGGCGACAAACCATGGGCTAGCTTCTAGATCGTGGGCGATAGATGTTAAATCATCAATGTGAAGTGTTTGCTGAGTCATAGTTTATTTTAACCGAACATGAGCGTTCATTGCGAATCTGTAATTGGCTTTTAAACCAGCTGAATTGCTGATGTCGATGATTTCCTTTCGAGCTAGTTTAGATGCAAGGTAAAATACTGCTTATGAAGACAATTTTAGCTTTGGAAACGTCGACCGATGTTGCTTCGGTCGCTTTAATGCATAAGAACGAACAGAAGAGTGTTGAGCTCTCTGGCGTTAATACGCATTCACATGGTTTGATTCCAGCCATTGCCGATTTACTCAGTTCCTTTGAAATTGAACTGAGCGATATTGAGTTAATCGCCTACGGATGTGGTCCCGGTGCATTTACTGGGGTGAGGACGGCTTGCGGCGTCGTGCAAGGTTTGGCATTTGGAATGAATATTCCCGTTCTAGCTGTGGGTAGTTTGCAGTCTCAAGCGCAAGCAGCTTATGAACAGCAGGGCATAGGCGAATCAATCTGCGTGCTCGATGCGCGCATGGGTGAAGTGTATTGGTCGCACTTGCGGTTGGTCGACGGAAAATGGAGTGAGGTCAAGCAACAAGCTTTATCTCTCATCGAAGATGTTGAAAGCTACGCTTTGCAGACTGAGGTTCAAGTAGTGCACGGGACGCAACTGGTGTGGAAAGATCAGCGCTCAGGACTGCTTGCGATGCCGCATGCAAAATACTCCTTAAGCATTGCCAGAAACGCAGCTCCTTTTGAATATTCCTCGCCAGCCGAAGCGCAACCTGTTTATTTGCGAAATAAGGTGGCACTAACAACCTCAGAACGCCAATTGGCGAAATCTGAATAAATGGTCGTGAATACGTGATGGGCTCAATCTCGGACACTTCATTTTCTGTACTGACAGTTGCGGATCTGGAGGCTGTCTTACAAATCGAAGAAGACGTGTATTCACATCCTTGGACACGCGGCAATTTTCTTGATTCATTTTACGGCGGGCATCAAGCTCAAGGATTGCGAAATAGCAGGGGAGACTTGCTCGGTTATTTTTTTCTGATGCCCATCGTTGATGAATTGCATTTGCTCACTTTCGCTGTCGCACGAGAACACCAAGCAAAGGGCTATGCTAAGTTATTGTTGGAGGAGATGATACGTGTCGCGAGGCGTCAGGCATTTGTCTCAATTATGCTTGAGGTGCGTGTGAGTAACCTAAGAGCGATATCAGTCTATGAGAAGTTTGGCTTTTGTGAAATTGGTCGACGTAAAGGCTATTACCCCGTCGATATTGCCAACCGTGAGGATGCCATTGTGATGCGAATCAATGTTGAGCAGGAGTCACTATGAATGTACATCGCAACTATTTCTTGCGACATCTCGGAGTTGGTGAGGTGTGGTCATTGCGGCGTGTCGACAGGGTGTGCTCGACGGATTCATTGAATGAAGATCTAAATTTTGATGCTTCAGCTTTGAATGATTCGATTCCAACGCAAGTGCTGCAAAGCCCAATGGTCGAAGATGGTTGGCAGCAGTTGCTGGGGGATATTGAACAATGTAATCAATGTGGGTTATGCGCGTCTAGTCGTAAAGTTCAATGGGATGGCGCTGTGCAAACAGCAGAGACCTTGGTTATTTTTGATTGGTCAGAGAACGTCGATTACGATCCAGCGGCGTTGACAGAGTTTGAAAGACTATGCGCCAATATTTTGAAGAGCCTACCTGTCGGTGCCTCGAGATATGCTACTTTAAATTTGTTGCAGTCGGCGCCGTCTAACATGAGTACTCGTATCCCAGCGGATCTCTCCGCGAAATATTGCGGTGCGTTCGTACGTCGAGCAATTGCCTTGAGTAAGGCTAAGAATTTAATTATTTTTGGCGCTAGAGCTGCCAATGCTGTGTTGGAAAATAATCTGGATATTCAACAGCTTCGATCCTCACAACTCAGTTTTTGTTCGCTCCCAGTGTTCGTAACATTTAGTCCTTTTCAATTAATGCTTGAGCCCCAGATCAAGCGCAATACTTGGTACGACCTTTGTCGAATGCAGGCTGCGCTGAAGTCTTGAAGTACAACAGCCTCCTTAATTTTGCTTGATCAAAGTAGGTGAAAACATGCAAACCTTTCAGAGTCGTTTTCATCAAGAATTTTTTCAATTGCGTGACAAGCATGTGCGTGCTTTGACTTGGTTACTTTTGTCGCCAGATGTGTTGGATGAACGCGCGAGCATTTGGAATCGCCAGATCACTCATCTTAGTCTGCCAGAGAGGTCGAATTTAAAACGTTGGTTATTTGATC
The DNA here is from genome assembly GCA_947464955.1 of Oxalobacteraceae bacterium. Classification (GTDB taxonomy): domain Bacteria; phylum Pseudomonadota; class Gammaproteobacteria; order Burkholderiales; family Burkholderiaceae_D; genus Undibacterium. The sequence goes on along the minus strand of CANHZI010000071.1, from coordinate 9,864 downwards.
TTGATGCCCATCCAACAGTACTTCATGAGTCATTACATTTGCATGATGCTTTGCGTTTAGGGCACTATGCAGAAAATCTTTTGGCGTTTTATTTTCAGCATGAAGGGCTATTGTTTGGAAAAGGCGTGCAGGTTTTTGATCGGGCTAGTCATACTATCGGTGAGTTTGATTATTTACTTTTTGGGAGTAACGGCCTGATACATTTAGAGTTGGCAACTAAGTTCTACTTGTTTCATCGCAGTGGTCATGTGCGCCATCAAGATTCTCTTTTCGATTATCTCGGCCCAAATCTTAATGATAATTTAGGCTCAAAAATCCAGAAAATTTTGCAGAAACAGTTGAGCTTGTCTCAGCATGAAGCTGCTCAACGCTTGATTCCTCAAGGAATTGTTGCGGCAAAAGCACTGATCAAGGGGTGGTTATTTTATCGAAGTACAGAGCGTGAAGTAAGGTCGGTCGATGGTATAGCTTCGGATCATTGCATGGGTTTTTGGTGGGCAGAGTCTGAATTTCAAAAACTAGCAGTGCCTTATGGCATGGTCTTGGAACGTCTAGATTGGCTGGCTCCAGCGCAAGCAGAGCAAGATCAGGTGATGGATCGAGATTTGACGATGGATACGCTTCATCGTCATTTTCAAATAGAGAAGAGACCGGTGATGATCGCCATTATGAAGCGCAATGGCGATTTAATGCAGGAGTTTTGCCGAGGTTTTGTTGTGCCTGATCTTTGGCCCTTGCAGGCCTCGCAACTTCATCGAACATCGTAATTCGAGCAGGCGGACTAATGCTTTTCTTCACCGATCAGAGCGACTGAATCGAACTCTTTTTGATTTGCACGATGTTTCAGCATGACCGCGTACATAGTCGAGGCAACGAAGAGGCCAAAAATGACGATGATAACGCTCGTATGCAGGGCCATTGATACCATGAAACTGTATATCGCTAGAACCACTAAAATCGATAAATTCTCGTTGAAATTTTGGACAGCAATGGAATGACCCGCGCTCATCAAAACATGTCCGCGATGTTGCAGCAAGGCGTTCATAGGTACAACAAAGAAACCGGCCAAGCCGCCAATGAAAATCAATAACGGGTAAGCTAACCAGACGGTCTTTACGAAAATCATCGACGTCACAACTAAGCCCATCACAACCCCTAAAGGCATCACCGATAGCGATCGTTTGAGTGGCACAACACGCGCGGCAAAGAGGGCGCCAAGAGCGATACCTAGCGCAAAAACGCCTTGCAACTCAGTGCCCTTATTCAAGGGCATATTTAAATTGACTCTTGCCCACTCTAATACGAGTAGTTGTAGCGTGGCGCCAGCACCCCAAAATAAGGTGGTTACCGAAAGTGAAATCTGACCTAATTTGTCTTTCCAAAGCTTGATTGAACATTGCGCGAAGTCGCGCAGCAAACAAATTGGATTTGACTCCTGCTGCTTATAGACAGCTCCAGTATCAGGAATATAACGGTTAAATGCAGCTGCAATGACATAGCAAAGGGTGATCACACAAAGCGCTGCTTCATTGGTTGTATCGATACCGATATCAATGACTGGGAAGTCAAAGGATAATAATTTTGCAGAGATTGCTGGGTCGATCAGTTTGCCGCCAAGTAAGACACCAAGAATAATTGAACTAATTGTGAGTCCCTCAATCCAGCCGTTTGCTGCGACAAGTTTTTCGGCTGGTAGTAATTCGGTGAGAATCCCGTATTTTGCTGGTGAATAGGCTGCTGCACCGAAACCAACCACGCCATAGGCGATGACAGGATGGACATCAAAAAACATCAATGCACATCCACCGACTTTAATTAAGTTAGTGATGAACATCACTTTCCCTTTAGGTCTCGAATCGGCAAAAGCACCAACGAAAGCGGCTAGAAGTACATAGGAAAGTGCGAAGCTCCATTTTAGGAGCGGGGTCATCCATGCGGGTTCTTGCATTGAACTAAGTAATGCCATTGCTGCAATGAGCAATGCGTTGTCGGCAAGCGAAGAGAAAAACTGCGCCGCCATGATTGTATAAAAACCGCGTTTCATTCTTTCAGATGACCTGTGCCTTTTTGATGCAGGCTTGCTTTATACCACGAAACTTTGCTGTTTACTTTGAAATACGACAATCTCTTGTCTTGATACTGTGTAAAATATCAGTAGTTTTTGAACGATCGTAATTCTATTGCGCGAGCTCTATTCATAATGGCAAAACAAAAAACAAACTATACCTGTACTGAATGTGGTGGTGTACAAAGTAAATGGGCTGGGCAATGTCCCGCTTGTATGCAGTGGAATACATTGGTGGAAACCCTCGTTGAAGAGGCTGGCAATCGTTTCTCGCAAAAGTATCAAGGGATTGCTCAAACCGCACCCGTATTGAATCTAGGTCAAATTGAAGCGGAAGATGTCCCGAGATTTGGAACTGGAATCGACGAGTTTGATCGTGTCTTAGGCGGTGGTCTCGTTGCCGGTGGTGTGGTGTTGATTGGTGGAGACCCAGGCATCGGTAAATCCACTTTACTATTACAAGCGCTATCGAGTCTGGCTAAGATTAAGAAAGTCTTATACGTGAGCGGAGAGGAATCTGGTGCTCAAATTGCATTGCGCGCGAAGCGTTTAATGGTGGAGACTGATCAAGTTTCTCTTCAAGCTGAAATTCAGCTGGAGAAAATTCTCAATACGATGGCTGAACATAAACCACAGGTTGTGGTGATTGATTCAATTCAAACCATGTATTCCGATGCGCTGAGCTCTGCTCCCGGATCAGTTGCACAAGTAAGAGAGTGCGCTGCTCAGCTAACGCGAGTCGCGAAGTCGAGCAATATCACCATGATCTTAGTCGGACATGTGACGAAAGAGGGCGCGTTAGCCGGCCCGCGGGTACTGGAGCATATCGTTGATACGGTCTTATACTTTGAAGGCGATACCCATTCAAGTTATCGTTTGGTAAGAGCGATTAAAAATCGTTTCGGTGCGGTGAATGAACTTGGTGTATTCGCGATGACTGAACGCGGCTTGAAAGGGGTTTCTAATCCTTCAGCTTTGTTTTTGTCGCAGCATGATACCCAAGTTGCCGGATCGTGTGTGATGGTGACGCAAGAGGGGACGCGACCTTTATTGGTGGAGATTCAAGCTTTGGTCGATACTTCTCATGCGCCTAACGCAAAACGGCTGTCGGTTGGCCTTGAACAAAATCGATTGGCGATGTTGTTGGCCGTATTGCATAGGCATGCTGGTGTTGCAGCGTTCGATCAAGATGTGTTTATTAATGCAGTCGGCGGTGTAAAAATTACAGAGCCTGCTGCCGATTTGGCCGTGCTGTTGGCAATCAATTCTTCTATGCGAAATAAGCCACTTCCGCGTGGTCTCGTGGTATTTGGTGAGGTCGGATTGGCCGGGGAAATTCGTCCCGCACCTCGTGGACAAGAACGATTGCGTGAAGCGGCGAAGTTGGGATTTTCGTTGGCGATGATTCCGAAGTCAAATGCGCCTAAACAGAAAATTGAAGGATTGAAAATAATCGCAGTCGATCGTATTGATGAAGCTCTGAGTAAAATTCGCGACGTTGATAGCGTTGATGACTGATTTGAATTTTTCGAAAAAAAATAGGCTCCACGCGGGAGCCTATTTTGCTTACGAATTGAAGGTGTATTTGTCGCTACAGCTTATTTGACGCTCATTTCTTCGCAAGTTTGTTCCGTATTTTGGGGGCGATCACGGTGGCAAGCGCCTTCGGTAGGGTGTCTGGATAGTCTCTGCTGTAATGCAGGCCACGGCTTTCCCTGCGGGAGAGCGCGCTGTTGACGATGAGTGAGGCGACTTCGACGAGATTTCTCAATTCTAGAAGATTGTTTGAAATGCGGAAGTTTGCGTAGTACTCATCGATCTCCTCTTTGAGTAACTTGATCCTATGCTTCGCGCGTTCTAGCCGTTTGGTGGTGCGCACGATACCAACATAATTCCACATAAAACGACGCAACTCATCCCAGTTGTTTGCGATCACCACCTCTTCGTCAGCGTCGGAGACGCGACTTTCATCCCATGCTGGAAGTTCTGGCAGTTCAACTCGAATTTGCTCGGCAATATGCTGGGCAGCTGCTTTCCCAACGACCAAGCACTCCAACAAAGAGTTGCTTGCAAGTCGATTGGCACCATGCAGGCCTGTGTAAGCTGTCTCACCGACGGCATACAAACCAGGAATGTCGGTACGACCCATGGTGTCGGTTACTACTCCGCCACAGGTAAAATGAACGGCAGGTACGACAGGAATTGCTTGTTTGGTGATGTCGATGCCCAGTTCTAAACAACGTGCATAAATTGTTGGGAAATGTTCTTTCAGGAACTCGGGCGGTTGATGGCTAATATCGAGTTCGACATAGTCGAGACCTCGTTTTTTCATTTCGAAGTCAATGGCGCGGGCGACGACATCGCGCGGTGCTAATTCAGCGCGTTCGTCGTGATTTAGCATAAAACGAGTACCAGCGGCGGCACCTGCTTCAGCTGGGAGTTTAAGGACTCCACCTTCACCGCGGACGGCTTCCGTGATTAAGAATGACTTCGCGTAGGGATGGTAAAGGCAAGTCGGGTGAAACTGCATAAACTCCATATTGGCGACACGACAACCAGCTCGCCAGGCCATCGCGATGCCGTCTCCTGTCGCTGTGTCTGGGTTGGTCGTGTAAAGGTAAACCTTTCCTGCGCCACCAGTGGCCATGACAGTGTGCTGTGCACTGACTGTGTGTACGGTGCCAGTTTTTACATCTTGGACGTATAGGCCCAAACATTTAGGAGTCGCTGAGGTGTCACCAATTTTGCTTGAAGTGATGACGTCGATGGCGTAATGGTGTTCGAATAAGCGAATGTTTGGATGTGTACGGACTAATTGTTCAAGCGTCACTTGCACGGCATGTCCGGTCGCATCTGCTGCGTGAATAATCCTTCTTTGACTGTGACCACCTTCTCGAGTGAGATGAAATCCTAGTTCCGCCTCGTGGTCTTTGGTGAAAGGAACACCTTGTTCAATTAGCCAGTCGATCGCAGCTCGACCTTGTTCGATAATATTTCTAGTAGCGACTTCATCGCACAAGCCACCGCCTGCAATAATGGTGTCAGCAATATGCTGTTCATGGCTGTCGTGCGAGTCAAGCACCGCAGCAATACCGCCTTGGGCCCAGTTACTGGCGCCATCAAGAAGTGTTCTTTTCGAGATTACTGCGACTTGGTGCGTCTTGGCTAAATGAAGTGCGACTGAGAGACCTGCTAAACCGCTGCCGACAATGGCGACGTCAAATTTCATCATTAGAATAAACCGTGAAAGTGGTGCTTGGAAGCGTTTGATATTCGATAAAGGCCTCAACTATATGCGATTTTATCAAATTGATGTACTACGCCTCGGCTTGTGCACTGCAATTTATTCTCAGGTTTCTCTCGCTGCGTACGTCAAACTTATGTGATGGTGAATCAAGCTTGCTCCGGTTTTTGTGCCGAATCGAGCTGCGTGACTGTCGTTTTCACTGTTTTTTAAACAAGGATTCCAAAAAAGCATGCAAACCGCTTGACACAATGCAGACGCGCTTGATCTAATACCGGATGCAATTTTTGTGCTTGTTGGTGGAAGCTGCTTGTACCAGGTAAAGCCGAAAAATATCATCGATGTATTAATTTTTTGTGAGGGGACCATAAGTGAATAAAACTGAATTGATCGACCATATCGCTAAGAGTGCTGATCTGTCGAAAGCCGCTTCTGCACGTGCATTAGATGCATTGATCGGCGCAGTGAAAACAACTCTGAAGAAGAACGGTACAGTGACCCTCGTTGGTTTCGGTACATTCTCAGTCGGTAAACGTGCTGCTCGCACAGGTCGCAATCCACGTACTGGTGAAGCTATCAAAATCAAATCTGCTAAGGTTCCTAAATTTAAGCCTGGCAAAGCTTTGAAAGATGCGGTAAACTAATGCTCTTCGCAATTTAGGCGACTAAATTGCTATTTGTTGATAATTGGGCGCTTAGCTCAGTTGGTAGAGCGGAGCCCTTACAAGGCTTAGGTCGGGAGTTCGAGTCTCTCAGCGCCCACCAGTTATCGATAATGCTGTATTTGGAGTGGTAGTTCAGTTGGTTAGAATACCGGCCTGTCACGCCGGGGGTCGCGGGTTCGAGCCCCGTCCGCTCCGCCAACATCTAAAAGGCGAACATACGTTCGCCTTTTTTCTTATTACGAAACGCAATTTGTGAATTGGTCGGTGGAACATGTTTGATTTTATTCGTACACATCAGCGCATAATGCAATTTGTGCTATTGCTGATTATTTTCCCGTCATTCGTGGTTGGTGGCGTGATTGGTTTTTCCAGTTTTAACACGAGCCAAAGTGAAGTGGCAAAGGTTGGTTCTGAAGCCATACCAATGGAAGAATTTAATCAAGCGCTGCGGAATCAATTGGATCGTTTGAAACAGGCTTATGGTCCTGAGTTCGATTCCCAGTTACTTAACACGCCAGAGATGCGCAAAGGAATATTGGACGATCTGATTTCTCGCAAAGTCATCAGCATGGAGACAAAGAAAAGTAGCCTTGTCGTGACCGATGAAACATTGCAAAAAAATATTTTGGAGATTCCTGGTCTAAAGAAACCGGATGATTCTTTTGATAAAGACCGTTACAAGAGTTTGCTTGCAATGCAAGGATTGACGCCTGCAGCCTATGAGGCAAGTTTGCGTCAAGATCTGGCAACTCAACAATTGGTCAATGCAATCCAAAATTCTGCGATTACGCCTAAGGCGATTGCGGAACGAGTCGCATTAATTTCAGAGCAAGAACGTGATGTGCAAGCCATTTCCTTCAAAGCAAAAGATTTCATCTCTGAGGTGAAAATTACTGATGCGATGATGCGTGCTTTTTATGATAAAAATGCTGCTCAGTTTGAGGTCCCAGAGTCATTGAGTGCTGAATACGTTGTCTTGAGTGCAGAAGCTTTGGCAGAGCAAATTAGTGTGACAGAAGCGGAAATCGCCGCTCACTACGAGCAAAATAAGAAAAGCTACACGACTGAGGAACAGCGTCGTGCTAGCCATATCTTGCTGAATTTGAAGAAAGATGCAGGCGAAGCAGAGAAAAAGGCAGTTCAAGCAAAAGCAGAGGCTCTGTTGGCTGATATTCGTAAGGCGCCTGATCAATTCGCGAAATTGGCAAAAGATAACTCACAGGATCCGGGTTCTGCACAACAAGGTGGTGACCTTGGATTTTTCCGCCGCGGCGCGATGGTCAAAGCGTTTGATGACACCGTGTTTAAATTGAAAGAAAATGAAATTAGCGGTTTGGTGCAGTCAGAATATGGTATCCATATCATTCAGTTGACGGCCATCAAGCCAGCGGCAATTAAGCCATTGGATGAAGTTAAAGGTCAACTAACAGCTGATATTAAGAAGCAAAAAGCTGCGAAAGCTTTTGCGGAAGCAGCAGAAGCGTTCACAAATTTAGTTGAGCAATCCGATACCTTGCAGGTGGTAGCCGACAAACTCAAACTCAAACTTGAAAAAGTAAGCGGTATCGGTCGAGAGTCAAATCCGGCCTTGCCAGCAAGTTTAGTTACTAACAATCCCAAGTTCTTGAAGGCTGTCTATTCTGATGAGTCTTTGAAGAAAAAACACAACATAGACCCAACTGAAGTGGCAGCAAGTACCTTGGTTTCTGCCCGTGTTTTGGATTACAAACCAAAGAGTAAGCGCGCTTTTGAAGAAGTGAAAGCGGGTATTCAGGTGCAGTTAGTGCAAGTTGAATCCTTGGCTTTGGCGAAGAAAGCTGGGGATGCAAAGATTGCTGCACTTAAATTGGCTGATTCAAATGCCGGTTTCTCTGAAGTGAAGACTGTTTCTCGCGCGAAGAAAGCTGATGTTGCACCTGAGGCTTTCGCCGCAGTCATGAAGGCAGATGTACAAAAATTACCAGCTTTCATTGGAGTAGAAACACCAGGTGTTGGCTATGAGGTTTATCGCATTAGTAAAGTATCTGCGGGAACGCCAGATCTTTTGCGTCGTGCTAATGAGGCCAAACAGCTTGAAAATGCGATCGCGCAGCAAGAGGTATTTAGCTATATTGAGGCATTAAAGCAAAGAGCGAAAGTCGTTGTGAATCAGACTGTTCTCAACAGCAAAGCTTCTGCGGATGCCCCAGTCCAATAAAGATTCACGGTAGAACAAAGTTATGTAAAAAAAGACAGCTCATGTAGCTGTCTTTTTTTTTGTCCAAAGAGTTGTTTTTACGTCGATTTTCAGAGCGCTTTGGACATTTCCACTCAAACTCGCAAAAGTTGCTTTGCAATAAATGTAGTCTTTGATTTGTATCAATGTGACTCGTATCAACGGTTGTTATCCTGCATCTGTATCTTTTTTAACCGAGTGAGATCATGACAATAAACAATGAAAACACCTACAACTATAGAGTTGTTCGCCAATTTTCTGTCATGGCCGTAGTTTGGGGAGTGGTCGGCATGCTAGTTGGCGTGTTGATTGCTGCTCAGCTAGCCTGGCCTGATTTGATTAATGGTATTCCCTGGCTAAGTTATGGACGTCTGCGTCCTTTACATACAAATGCTGTGATTTTTGCATTTGGTGGTTGTTCACTGTTTGCGACGTCTTTCTATGTGGTCCAGCGTACCACGAATGCACGTTTGTTTGGTGGTCCCTTGGTTGACTTCGTATTTTGGGGTTGGCAGTTGGTGATTGTTGCTGCTGCGGTCACTTTACCTCTTGGTTTTACACAAGGTAAAGAATATGCGGAACTGGAATGGCCAATCGATATTTTGATCGCCTTGGTTTGGGTTGCATATGCGGTCGTGTTCTTTGGTACGCTGGTTAAGCGCAAAGTTGAGCATATTTACGTTGCAAACTGGTTCTTCGGTGCGTTCATCGTCGCGGTTGCAGTGCTGCACATCGTGAATAGCGCTGCAATGCCTGTCAACTTCATGAAATCTTACTCTGCGTATTCTGGCGTCCAAGATGCAATGGTGCAATGGTGGTATGGCCATAATGCAGTGGGTTTCTTCTTGACCGCAGGTTTCTTGGGTATGATGTACTACTTCGTACCAAAACAAATTGGTCGTCCGGTTTATTCTTATCGCTTGTCCATCGTTCACTTCTGGGCATTGATTTTCACTTACATGTGGGCGGGTCCACATCATCTGCACTACACCGCATTGCCTGATTGGGCGCAATCATTAGGTATGTTGTTCTCGCTGATTTTGCTAGCGCCATCTTGGGGCGGTATGGTCAACGGCATCATGACTTTGTCTGGCGCGTGGAGCAAATTGCGCTCCGATCCTATTTTGCGCTTCTTGATCGTTTCCTTGTCTTTCTATGGTATGTCTACCTTTGAAGGCCCAATGATGGCGATCAAAACAGTCAATGCCTTGTCGCACTACACAGACTGGACAGTCGGTCACGTTCACTCTGGTGCTTTAGGTTGGGTTGGTTTCATCTCGATTGGTAGCTTGTACTACTTGGTGCCACGTTTGTTTGGCCAAACAGAAATGTACAGCAAGCGTTTGATCGAAATGCACTTCTGGATCGCGACGATCGGTATCGTTTTGTATATCGCTGCCATGTGGATCGCTGGTGTGATGCAAGGTTTGATGTGGCGTGCAGTGAACGAAGACGGTACTTTGACCTATACCTTCGTCGAGTCTGTAAAAGCAACCTATCCATACTATGTGATTCGTTTAGCTGGTGGTGCACTGTACTTAAGCGGCATGTTATTGATGGTGTATAACGTGGCGAAAACGATCATGATGGCTAAGCCTGCAAACGATGCGATTCCTGCATTGCCAGCGCAAGCGGCGCACGCTTAATTTAAGACGCCATTAGGAGAAATAGAATG
>CANHZI010000070.1 GCA_947464955.1 Oxalobacteraceae bacterium | reverse complement strand
CATTTCAATTTCGCCGAATGCGAAGGCAGTGTTGAAGACAATGATATGTGGGGCAATCCGCATCCGCTCGACAAACGCGATGTCGCTTGGTTGTACATGGTCAAAAATCCAGACTTCCATCCACAAGGCGACTTCGCTTTAAGTTTGATGGGCTTGCGCAATGAGGCTAAAGAAGGCGAACAAATGTACACCTTCGCCAATATCGGCGTGTATCGCCCTGAGCTGTTTAAGGATATCGTTCCTGGCACCCATGCCAAACTTGGTCCGCTGTTACGCGACCTCGCTGATCGCGGGCAGCTTGGTGGCGAACTGTATCGCGGCGAATGGCATAACTTAGGCACACCAGAGCAATTGGCTGCTTTGAATACCCCTTTGCGAGTGATCAAACCTTAACTCGCTGAGTTGGTTACAATGCCCACTTCAAGTCATTTATCTAGACCTTAGCAACGATGAGCGCAAACAAGCCAATTCCTTATTTGATTTGCGGTGCTGGGCCAGTCGGTCAAGCCTTGGCGCTTGAATTGCATAGAAATGGCGTGGCTGCAAATGACATTTTATTGGTGGACGCCAAAAGTGCGGAACACGCAAGCAAAGATGCACGCACCATTGCGCTCTCGCATGGCAGCCATCAATTACTACAACGCTGGAACGCAGCACCCATGCGCGCCACAGCCATTCACGATATTCATGTCAGCCGTCGCCGCCATTTCGGACGCACCTTAATTCAAGCGAACGACTATCACATCCCCGCCCTCGGTTATGTCGTGCGCTACGCAGACATTGTGGCGCCCTTAGAAATCGCCCTACAAACCGCAGGCATAGAAGTATTGCGCCCACAGCTCGTTGCAGCGATTCGCGACGACATCGAACAAGACGCCGTGTGGGTCGAACTGCATGATCATGACCCGCTATTGGCGCTGTGCGTGATTCAAGCGGAAGGGGGAATCTTTAGCGAACAACAGCAAAGACAGCAACATCGCGATTACCAACAGACCGCCATCATTGCCCACGTCACCGCGTCACATCCTATCGCACATCGTGCCTTCGAACGTTTTACCGAAGAAGGACCGATCGCATTGCTGCCGCAAGATGATGGCTATTCCTTGGTGTGGTGTGTACGTCCCGATAAAGCGGAGCATCTAAAGCAATTGAACGATGCTGCTTTTCTGTCTGAATTACAAACAGCCTTTGGTGATCGCGTTGGAAGTTTTGCCTCGGTTTCGCCGCGCTTCGCTTTCGCGCTCGGCCTCAATGCACAAACCGACGCGACGACTCGTACCGTCAAGATTGGCAATGCGGCACAAACTTTACATCCAGTTGCGGGTCAAGGCCTCAACCTCGGTCTGCGTGACGCCATGGTGCTTGCACAAGCCTTGATACGGCATCCCGCCTCAACGGCCATCGAAATTTTCATGCAAAAACAAGATCGTGACCGTCAACGCACGATTAAGATCACCGACAGCATGGCGCGCATGTTCGCTAGCAGCGCCGACGGCAGCCCGCTACAAGCGGCACTAGGATTAGGCTTGAGCCTAGTCGACGTACTGTCACCACTCAAACAAGAACTCGCCGAGCAGATGATGTTTGGGCGGCGATAAGCGAACGATAAGCTACCGATAAAGCATGCAAAAGAAACCCAGACTCGAAAGCTCCGGGTTTCTCTTTGGATTAACGTTGAACGTTATCCAAGTTCACCATGCCGCGTTGGCATGGACGAATCAATACACCACCGGTCGACATATAGGGTTGGATCTGAGCCTGACATGCACTTTCAGACGATGCTTGAAAGACGATGACGGCCGTGAGTGACACCGAACCATTAGGATTAGTCGAAACATGCGGGTAACGAACCGCTGCAGACCACAAACCGCCCGTACCATTCGATGCCGAAAATGCCGATGCATATTGCGCTACACCAGCTGTCGCCAACATTGCTACCGCGAGGACAATTTGATTCAATTTTATCTTGATTGATTTCATTCTTGTTTCTCCAAAATTTGAGTGAGAAGAGTGGATGATGCTGGCCTCGTCAGGTCACAACCTCAAGCTTCTTCCATTTATATTAAATACCCCCGAAATACTTCTAAAAACACTATTTAATTTTGCATGCAAGTTTGAATAGCAAAGCGGATTCTATGCAGTGAGATATCGATCTCAAAGGGAAAATTCGCCAGTGAAACAGTGTTTAACAAAACCTGGTGGTAAGGAGACAGTTCATTAACTTGCCAGAAACTTTGCATAAAATCTTACAAAATTTGACATTAAATAACGAATCTTTGTGGTATCGCGCGCGATACTCGAGGGCGTGTTTAGCGAACGTGCTTGGCAACTAAGCCAAACACGATGCAATCAAAAATTTGAGTGTGATTTAATGCTTGAATGTGCAAGCCTTCGGCAGGCGAAGCGCCAAGCTAAGATGGTAGCGATGTTTATTTCGATAGTTGCGAAGGGCGCTTTAAGTCCAACTTACGCGTCCCTTTCGCTTTCGTTGAGGCCTTCACATTCAAACTCAGATTCGGCACATCGTCTGCCTGCAATTTGGCTTGCACGACCACTAATTCATCGCGACGGAAAGCATGAATCTCCACCGTATCGCCGACTTTATATGCGGTCAAGGCATTCGACAAAGCATTGTCGACATCGCTCGCTGTCACACGTAAACCGTTGATCGCGATGACGGCATCACCAGCTGATAGGCCTGCTCTATGTGCAGCACCAGCTTCAAACACGCTCGCCAATTTGCAGTCACCTGCACTCTTACTCAAGCGCACATTGAGTGAGGGTTTCTTTGAGGCGGCAGGAACCTCAAGTTCCACACCGAAGTCGGCATACAGCTTGGCCAAAGGCACGTCGTCGACGCCGTCCACATATTTTGTTAAGAAAGCTTGTACCGACACCCCGGTTACCTCAGCGACGATGTTGGCGAATTCGTGCTCGCTTAAGCCGTGTGAGGAAAGCTTCGCATTGGACGAGTAGAAATCACGTCCAAATTTTTTCCACAGCGCGCGCATCACATCATCCAGTGATTTTTTTCCTTGCGTTTGCTGACGTATCAGCAGATCCAAGCCGAGCGCAACTAAAGAACCCTTGGTGTAATAACTGACGATCGCATTTGGCGAATTTTCATCCTGACGATAGTACTTAGTCCATGCATCAAAACTGGAAGCAGCCACGCTTTGCTTTTTACGACCGCTACCGCGCTGTACCATATTGATGGTTTTACTAAGGAGCTTGAGATACGCCGCTTCATCGATTAAGCCGGTACGACACAAAAACAAATCGTCGTAATAACTGGTAAAGCCTTCGAACAACCACAGCAAACTTGTGTAGTTTTCTTGGCTTAAATCATAAGGCGCAAAGACCGCAGGCTTGATGCGTTTCACATTCCAAGTATGGAAGTATTCGTGACTGCATAGGCCCAAGAAACTGCGATAGCCTTCACTCATTTCAGGTTTATTCTTGGTCGGCAAATCATTTCGATTGCAGATGAGTGCGGTCGATGCACGATGTTCCAAACCGCCATAGCCATCACCGACTGCCATCGTCATAAACACATAACGCTGCATAGGCGCCTGTTTAGTGCGCGGTTCAAAAAACGCGATTTCCGCTTCGCATATCTTTTTCAAATCGTCTGCAATACGAGCAAGATCGAGATTGGGAACACGGCCTGTCACGACAAAGTCATGTGGGACACCATGCGCCTTGAAGCTCACCATTTGAAACTCACCCATCTCAACGGGATGATCAATCAAATCATCGTAATCACTAGCGATATACGTACCAAAGCCATAACGCTTCGCTTTCAACTCAGGCAAAGAAGTCGCCACACGCCACTTGTTCGCAGCAGCGTCGTCAGGTTGCTGAATATCGACTATGTGCGGCAAATGCTCTTGCCCTTGTACTTGCAAGAACACACTGGTGCCATTGAAGAAGCCATGACTTTGATCGAGATGCGCTGCACGCACCGATAAATCCCAGGCATACACTTGGTATTCCAAGCTCAGCACGCCGTCACAAGGCGCCGCTTGCCAAGTCGATTTATCGATTTTTTTCAGCGCGACTTTTTTGCCTTTGCAATGCGCTTTGATTTGTACGATGTTCCGTGCAAACTCGCGCACCATATAGCTACCAGGAATCCACACCGGTAAAGAAAAAACCTGCCCAGTTGCAGCAGGTTTTGTGATTTCTAGACTCACTTCAAACAAATGAGCGGCCAAGTCGCTGGCTTTAATTTTGTATGACACTGCATGTTGAACCGCCATCGCGCGTCCCTATCCTTGCAAAATTTAATGTGAACGAACGGTGAAAATCACAAACATCAAAACTTGCGTCGCCACCACCACGCTAGTTAAACGGAAACGGAGTTCCAAAAACCAAGGTGGGATATCGAAACGTTGATACATGCGCTTATCGTATTGGTAGGAAAAAATGAAGGCGATCATTTGCACCAGAAAGGCCGCACCAGAAATGTAAGCCATTGAGAACCATGCAACGATGGCTGGCACCACACCCCATAATAAGTCCCGCTTCAAATCCTGTACTGTGCGCTCTTTGCTGATAAAGGATAGACCCCAGTGCAAACCACCAAGAAAACCCAAAATCGCGATGCCATACACTAATTGCGCACTGACGAAAAATTCTGCGACTTCCAAAGGCACAACGCAGCACAGCAACATCAACAAGACAAATGGTGACAAGGCAGCGATGCCCAAACGTGTAGCAAACTGTTTATCTAAAGTATTCATAATTCCAAAACAAAAAGCGCAACTAAGGCTTAGCAATAAACACAAAAATGGGTGGTGCGAACTCTACAGCCGCTATTTTAGGCGAAATACCGTCCTTCTGCGATGAAATCGGCAAATTCCGGTGTTACCAGAAACAGATCAGGACGATTTACGGCTTACTCAGCGATGATAGGTCTTGCGGAGTATCGATATCGCGCAATATTCCGACATCTTCAACTTGCACTTCGCAGACTGGATGAGACTTCAGCAACGCACGTGCCCCTTGATCACCGCGCAATTGCAGTAGCTCAGCAAACATCGATTTACTAAAGCCAACAGGATTACCACGCTGTCCTTGACACACAGGCACGACGATTTGCGCGCCGTCGCGTAAAGCTTGTACGATTGCCGCAATCGTAGTCGACTCGACCAACGGCATATCTGCTAAGGCTATAACCACCGCATCGCAATCCTGCGGCAATTGCTGGACTCCACAAACAAGGCTATGTGCCATGCCGAGGTCCGCATCTTCGCATACCCTTATCGATGAAGCATATTGCCGGAGAAAATGCGCAGGCCAATGACTAGCACTACGTGTCACGATATGGCATTGAGGTATGACCTGACTAAGGCGCAACGCACTTTGCTCAATCACACTGACATTATGGTGAAGGGGTTGATGTAGCTTACTAACTATGCCATCGGGGTCAAACCGTCGACCACGTCCCGCTGCCAGCAAGATTGCATGGCAACGGAATTCATGTCGGGGCTCCAAGTTTGACATCCAAACCGATGTGTTTGAAAAATGATCGATTAGCGTGCCGCGACAGCAGGTGCCGGATTCTTTAAACTCGCCCACTTATCTTCGAGGGCTTTCACATCCACCATGCCAGGTAAACGACTACCATCAGTGAAAATCACCGTTGGCGTCCCCGTTACTCGTAATTTCTGGCCTAGTGCGAGGACTTTATCATTCGGTGTTTGGCAATTGGCCGGCGCAGTCGGTGCGACTTTTCCTTCCATCATCCATTCATCCCAGGCCTTGCTACGGTTGGCGGAACACCAAATATCCCGCGACTTTGTGGCGGAATCATCCGACAAGATGTTATACATAAACGTATAAATAGTGACGTTCTCGACCGTCTGCAAAGTTTTACGGAACTTCTTACAATAGCCGCAGTTCGGGTCTTCAAAAATCGCAATCACGCGCTTCCCATCCCCTTTGACGTACTTCACCGCTGCATCTAAAGGCAATTCATTGAAATTAACTTTCGTGATTTGCTCAACTCGTTGCTTAGTAAAGTTCACCGCTGCTTTATTATCGAGCACGCTGCCAACAAATAAGAAATTCGCTTTGGCATCCGTGTAAATAATCTCAGGGCCCATACGAACTTCATATAAGCCACCATATGGTGTCTTCGTGACAGAGTCAATCTTGGTACCTGGCCCCAAGTTCGTCACCAAGATATTGCGGATATTTTCTTTGCGTTGCACTTCCAACTTCGCCAATCTCTCGGCGCGGCGCTTCGCTGCGGCGATCTTTGCTGCTTTGGCCTTCGCCGCCTCCGCATGCGCATCCTGTGTCGAGGCAAGACCTGATGTTGGGCTTGGTGCCGGGGTCGACACGACGGACTTTGCATCCGGCTTTTGTTCAGCTTTTGCTTCTCCTTGCGCCCATACTGGCGTTGCGAGTAACAAACTCGCGGCCAATGCACTCAGCGTCAATCTTGATTTCATCATGGTGTACATCCTATGTATTCTGTATGGTCTCAACGAAGGCAGGAACCAACCCCTACACGCCCATCGCGTGTGCGATCAATTTACGTTTTAGGACAGGCAAGCGATTTAAGAAGTTCAATCCTGTGTTACGCAACAGACGAACGGCAGATAAATCGCTACCAAAGAGACGATATAAGCCATCGGTGGTCAATTGCATTAATGCGACCTCTTCAGCGCGGGCGCGACGATAACGACTCAACACGCGTTCATCACCGCAATCGCGATGTGCTTCGCGCTCTTTAATGCAACGTATCAAATCATTGACGTCACCAAAGCCCAAATTCATTCCATGGCCCGCCATTGGATGCACTGCATGAGCCGCATCACCAATTAAGGCAACACGCTCAGATACTAAAGAGTGTGGACGAATTAAGCGCAACGGAAAGGCCTTGATCGCTTCAGGCAACACAGGAGTCAGTCTACCCAAAGGTTCCGCACTATACGGTGCTAAGCGAGCAATCAGCTCATCCATGCTTTGACTCATGATCTGCTGCGCTAAGTCGTCTGGGGCAGACCATACTAAAGACACGCGGTGACCTGGCAAAGGCAGCAAAGCAATAATGCCCTGCTCTTGCACGAACCATTGATGTGCCACACCATGATGGGGTTTTTCACATTCAAAATTGCAGACCACGCCCTGTTGATGATACGAGCGATAATCAAGACCAATGTCCGCCTGCCCCCGCACCCAAGACTGCGCGCCATCGGCACCAATCACTAGTTCCGCTTGCAACTGACGTCCGTCACTCAAATGAACGGTAGCCGCATCCGCCCCCACTTCCAAACGAGTGGCTTGACCGAAGACAGGGGTAATGTGCGGCGCGAAACGCAATGCCGTATCTAAAGCACGCGTCAGATTGCAGTCTTCAACAATCCACGCCAATTCATTGATATATGCACCGTAGGCATCGAAGGACAAATCTCCAGTCGCGCGTTCAGATCCATCAAACACCCGCATCGCACTTACCGGTGCCACACGCGAGGCATCCAACGCGCCCCACACCTTCAAGCCGTCGAGTAAATTACGCGCCACGTGGTTCAAAGCAAAAACACGGACATCCCAATCACCCAAGGCCGCTGCGGTTTCAGTACGTGCAGGCGCTGCACTGAGCAGACTCACGGACAAGCCAAGCTGAGAAAAACCGAGAGCCGCCGCCTTGCCAACCGCGCCATCGCCGACGATACAGATCTGAGAACGAATTTGTGAACCAGCGCTCATACATTACCTTTTATACACGCAACATCAACGCAATTAGGATGCGTATTCAATGCAAATATGCCATGCAGCTAAGCGCCGTATTATACGTGAGCCCACCAAAAGCCATTCTCCACCCAAGAAAAACCGCCTTTTTTATTGAGAAAGCACAAAATTTTCAGATCAAAACAGAAACCATTTGCTTTTTCGGAGATGATCCTCTATACTTCTTGGTCTTGGCCTGGTAGCTCAGTCGGTAGAGCAGAGGATTGAAAATCCTTGTGTCGGTGGTTCGATTCCGCCCCGGGCCACCAAGTATTAAAGAAAAATGCTTATCTTCTTCGGTCGATAAGCATTTTTTTTCGTCGGTACACTTTGCCCTCGTTGTTTTACGCTTCTTTCGTTTTGGTTGCGCAAAAAAAAACCGGAACAAGTCCGGTTTAAAAGGGGGTATTCTTTTGCTGTGTGCGATGTCAACTCAAGGATTTTTTGTCATCGCTCAGTTCAAACTAGGTTAACGATAAATCTCGTTTCTCCAATACCCGAACGGGCCTTTGCAGCCTCTGTAGTTTCCCCTCGGTTTTGACCGCCACCCACCATGCAACAGACTGCATGTGTTCGTTCTCCGATAGGCGATGCAGGTTGCCGTGGAGACGCTGTTCTATGGTGGCGTTATCAATGTTCTTAAAAAATAAGTTACTACGGCACTCGTGGTAATAAATTTCATCGATGAGTAAACGTGCCACGAGTTTGCGCGAGATACGGAGATGCATTATTAGCATCGCAATCACGACTACCAACACAGCAATAATCAGGTAGGGCACTAGATTTACTAACATGGTTTTCTCATCGGTCCACAAAGTTGAAATTAACGATCCGTCAACGCTTTTACATGAAGCCGTGGTGAATATATAGAATGCAAGTAGCTGCCTCAATCGACCGAAAGTACGATTAATCCATTATTTTTCATTAAAATCTGCGCCTTTCCCTCTGAGATGTGGCGTGGAGCCTTGATTTTAGAGGTGGCGAACTAGGCTCTCGCAAAACAACAATGGCAGGAAACGACCATCAATCGCGGTACAATTTTTGTAAGGTCGCATATAAAGACGATAACTACTGCGCATATTGGCTTGGCGTTATTCGCCAGACTAAAAGATGATCTGTTTAATAAAACATTGGTAATGTCCGACATTCTCAGCATGTATCTGCCTCTGACTCAAGCCCGCTTATACTTTTCGCACCGCTTCGCGCTTAGCACGTCAGGCCATGTGCGCGGCTTTGTGTCGATCTTGCTGTTGTTGGTTTTGAGTCTGGCTTTCAAATTTGAATGTGCTGCACAAGACTTCCCTTTCATTGAACCGCGCTTTGAAGTAATGCGCGACTCGGCCACCATCGACGATCAAATTATCACTGCCCTCGCACAAGATAAACGTGGATTCATTTGGATTGGCACACAAGATGGTTTGATTCGCTACGATGGCTATCGCTACCGCAAGTTTGCGCATCGCGCGAAACAAGCGAATTCCTTGGTCGGCAACTATGTGTATTCCTTACTCGCCGCCAGTGATGGGCGGATTTGGATTGGCACTCGCAGCGATGGGCTCTCCGTGTTCGATCCTCAAACCGAAAACTTCGAACAACTGCGCTACGACACCGAACGAGGTGGTGACAGCTTAAGCAGCAGCATGGTGCGCGCCATCGTAGAAGACAAGCTCGGCAATATTTGGATAGGGACCGAGACTGGGCTTCATTTCTACAGCAAAGAAAGCGAACAGCTCACCAACATGAGTAGCCCCGCGCGAAGCATGGGTCTGCTTGCCCATAGTGTCGCGAGCTTATTAGTCGATCAAAACGGCCAACTGTGGTTAGGCAATGGCGGCGGTTTACAACGACTCAGCGCTGACGGAAAACGTTTCGACAATATCGTACTCGGTAAGGACATCACCGCCCTTTACCAAGCCAGCGATGGCAAAATTTGGGTAGGTAGTGGCAGCCATGGTGCCGCGTGGTTCATGCCCAGCATTACCGCGAATGAGCTTCCGACTTTACACTGGCTCGATCAAAAATATCTACAAGGAAAACAACTCAGTTCACAGTGGATAACCGGCATTGCAGAGGGGCGTGCTGGTGAAGTATGGCTAGCGACCTATGGCGGCGGGCTCAATATTGTGTCGGCAAATGATGGCCAACTTATTCAAACAGTCAGACTCGATACCAGTTCCCCTGGCGGCTTACTCTACGACGATCTCAAGCCCTTACTTCGCGATCGCGCTGGATGGTTGTGGATAGGCACCTGGGGTGTAGGGCTGCAAAGAGTGAATACGCAAAACGCCGCGATACGCACCTTAAAACACAGCGCTAAACGGCCCCTCGGTTTAGGTCATCCTGATGTTTCTAGCCTGCTTGAATTAGCGGACGGTCGCTTACTCGTCGGCACCAGCGGCAATGGCATCGACATCATCGATCGCAAGTTGGGGCTGGTCGGTGGATATCGTGCTGATGTCGGGCGTGTCAATAAAACTCAAAGCAAAGACAGTAGCGTGACAGGCCTTGCAGACAAAGTCATCCCTGCCCTGGCGCAAACCGCAGACGGTAGTATCTGGGCAGGCACGCAAGAATCAGGCTTATTTCGCTTGCGTCCAAATGCCAAACAATGGGAGGCCATCGGCGGCCTGCCAGATCCGCAAGTGCGCCGCATGTTCGTCGCCAGTGATGGCAGTATCTGGTTGGGCACCGACCACGGCATCGCACGCTGGCATCACGGCAACAGTGTCGAGATCTTAAAAGACGAGCAAGGCAAATCAATATTAGTAACGGTTTTCTCCTTCGCTGAAGACAAAGAACGTAGCATCTGGGTCGGCACCGATCAAGGTTTATGGGTGCAACAACTCGGCCAACGAGGAATGAAGCGCGTCCTATACGACAACGAGCACGATCTAAAGTCCGACTACGTGCAAGGACTACTACTCGACCATCAAGGCCAACTTTGGGTGAACACCGATAAGGGTCTGCATCGACTGAAGTCTTGGAATGGAAGCGTGGCTCAGTTTGAATACCTCAGTGGCTTACTCAATCAAGCAGACAAGAACCTTGGCAGCAATTTACTAGAAGACCAACAAGGACGGCTATGGACTGAAGACGCAGTGATCGACCCTGTACGCTTACAGATTCGCTTCCTAAGCGCAGCCGATGGCGTTGACGCCCACACTAGTTGGAACGGCTCATACACTAAAACCCGCGATGGTTTGCTCCTGTTTGGTGGCACCAAAGGTATTGCCGTGATCGATCCAAGTCGCTTTAGTTCTGACGAATCCAAGCAAACTTTAAGCATCACCGAAATCAAAATCAATGGGCAGGCTGTTGCCCCCGGAAGCTTAGCCAATGCGCCTAGCAGCGACACATTCAAACTTGTGCTCGCACCTTCACAACGCGATTTTTCAGTTGAGTTTGCCGCACTCGATTTCACAGATCCGAAAAGGACGCGTTATCAATACCGGCTCCAAGGCTATGACCAAGAATGGATAGAAACCGATGCCGATCATAGAAGTGCTGCCTACACCAGTTTGTGGCCTGGCTTATATCACTTGCATGTAAGGGCAAGCAATCGGCATGGCGAATGGAATGAAAACGAGCTCGTCATACCCATTCGGGTATTACCGGCATGGTGGCAATCGTGGTGGTTTGTCGCCACACTTTTAGTCTTGGTCGCAGCCTTTATCATCGGCCTGCTCCGTTGGCGCGAGAAGCGACTGCAAGCCCAAGCAAAGCATCTGCAGACGGTGATCGACGCCAGCATGGCCGACATCTTAGATATTGGCGCGATTGGCCGCGAACTGACATCCACCTTAGATACCGAACAAGCTTTCGATCGAGTGTATCGACAGATCTCGTCTAAGCTACAAGTCGATGTGTTCTTTATCGGCATTGTTGATGACAAGCGCGCACAACTGAATCTGGCCTATAAAGTCGAAGGCAATCGTCGCATGCGCGACTCCACCGTGAAGCTTAACGAGCTGCACCACCCTGCCGTGTGGTGCGTACAAATTCACGAAGATGTCATCACCAAACAACGTCATGAACTAAGCAACTATCTTGGCGATATCACCATCCCCGGCGACATCACTAAAACCGAGACCATGGTGTTCTTGCCTTTATTTGCCGGACACAAAGTCATCGGGTGCTTAAGTGTGCAAAGCCATCAGATCGACGCTTATAGCCAAGATCAAATTGACCACTTACGCATCTTAGCCAGTTACGCCGCGATCGCATTATCAAACTCGATTGCCCACAGCAGCTTAGCAAAATCGAACGAAGAACTAGCTGATGCTTTGCATGATCTTAAAACCGCCCAAGCGAAATTGATCCAGGTCGAGCGCCAACAGATTTCGCTCGACTTGCATGACAACCTATCACAAACCATGACAGGTATTTTGCTGCAACTCGATACCGCACGCGCCGTCTTGTCACAAGAAGCGAATGAAGGCCAAACACGCCCTATCGACGCCAACTCGCTAGGCGCGGCCGTCGACAGCGCGACACATAATGGTGGCGACAACACCAGCAATGCCAGCCACCGCGGCCTATCTTATATCGACCGCGCGATTGAACTCGCGCGCGACGGCATTACACAAACGCGTTACATGCTCAAGCAACTGCGCACCAAACAAACCAAACCGACCGCAATTGATTTGCTCGAAACCCTAAGGCGTGATTTAGCGCGCTTAGTCGCCGGCACGCCCATCAAAATCAAGGTAGAACAA
Organism: Oxalobacteraceae bacterium; assembly: GCA_947464955.1. Classification (GTDB taxonomy): domain Bacteria; phylum Pseudomonadota; class Gammaproteobacteria; order Burkholderiales; family Burkholderiaceae_D; genus Undibacterium. The sequence goes on along the minus strand of CANHZI010000070.1, from coordinate 11,654 downwards.
AGCGGCCATCCGATTCCTTTGCAGCCTAAAGTAGAGTCGGCCGTGCTCAACGTAGCACAGCAAGCAGCGACCAATGCCCTCAGACATAGCGGTGCCAAAACCATACGCGTGATGATCTCTTTTCAAACAGATCACGTGGTGTTAACGGTGCAAGATAGCGGCTGCGGCTTTGACGCCCACTCACCTAGCTTTAAACCTGGCATCGGTCTATTTGGTATGCGCCAGCGCGTAACGACATTGTCTGGTAAATTCCACCTTGCGACAGGCATCGGCAAAGGTACGAAAGTAACTGCCAGCATTCCATTTATTGAGGAAGAACAATGAGTACAGAACACAGCATCACCGTGTTTTTAGTGGATGACCACCCCGTGGTGCGAGAAGGCTTGCAAGCCCTATTTAGCCAACATCCAGAATTCAAAGTCATAGGCGAAGCGGCCGATGGCATTAGCGCTGTCACCAAGTTTGACGAAATTCGCGCCGATGTCGCCCTAATTGATTTACGTCTACCGGGCCAAAGCGGCATCGAAGCGATACGGGCGATTCGCGCCCAACACCCCAAAGCGGGCTTAATCGCCATCACCTCTTTCGATGGCGACGCCGATGCACGCAATGCCTTGGCAGCTGGTGCGAATGGTTTTTTGTTTAAAGGATCACCCGGCACAGAAATCTTAGATGCAGTGCGTGCCGTTAGTGCGGGTGGCGAATGGGTAACCGATGAGATAGCCGCCTTGCTCACCGCCACCGATGGTAGCGACCTCAGCGCACGTGAACAAGAAGTGCTGACTAAACTCGCCGAAGGTTTGCGCAATCAAGAAATCGCAGACCAACTTGGTCTCTCGCTGAGCACCGTCAAATGCCACGTCAACGCCATCCTCGATAAGCTCGATGCCGTTGACCGCACAGAAGCCGTGGTCACTGCTTTAAAACGTGGGATTATTCATTTGCCACAACGTAGTTGGTAATACCTAGCGAAGCGAGACCGCTGATGTGCCTTCAAGGTCTCGCTGCATTTCACTGCTCTTGATGCGCGGCATCCGTCCTTACAAAACTCACCAAGACATCATCGCTGATCGATTTATCTTCTAATGGCAAGGTGTATTTACCTTCTGAATTCACAGGTATCACATACTTCTTTTTCGGCGTATCGAAAGTGACAGCCTCAACGCCAACAGGTGCGAAATAATACACCGCCACCGTCCTCGCCTCACAAGGGTTACCGCCGGACAGCAATTTGACATAGGTGCTAAACACCACCGACACATCTTGTTTTTCAATCGCCCACCGCACTTGGCATTCCAAACGCAGATCGCCCATGCGTTTGATATCTGGCGTGAGGTTCGCACTCTTCACATAGGGCTTGATATAAAACTGGCCTTTAGGGCGATTCAAAATCAAATCGTATTCGTTATCGTTTTTTAACTCGATCAATGGCAACTGAAACTTACCACCCGCATCGACAGGAATCGACGTCGAGGTCTCGTCGCTGGCCAAGCGCATCGTTAAGCCTTCTACACGCATCTCTTTTTTCTTGGGGATCAAAATAAAATACAGCTCAGAATCAGGCGCATGTTGGCGCTTGTCTTGATACGCTAACAGCCCCTTCAACATCTGCGCATACGAACGCAGCTCTGGGCCTTTGTAAGAACTAATCTCGACCCGCGACTCTGCACTCACTTGCGCACTGCTCGCAGCACCTTCTTGCGCCGCTTGCGCATACCCCAATTGCGGCGCGCTCATCGACACACCGCAAGCCAGCAACCACGACCATCGTTTTCCCCATCTCAGCATCACGCACCTCGTAGCAAATAGTGATTTAAATTTAATAATTAATTATAAAACAATAATGCCATGTCGAGGCCAGTGCGGCAAAGCGATTTCATCCAGCGCAAAAAGCCCACGAAAGCTAACCCAAGAAAAACAAAATCAGTAGAATGAGCACATCACCCAAGCGAGAAAGCCCATCATGAAAAAGACACACCTCAGCACTTCATTGGTATTCGCAACATTCTTAGGCCTGAGCAGCATCAGCAGCATGGCCGCCGCCCAAACGGCAGATCCATGCAAGACGCAAGACAACACCATTGAAATTAATGAGTGTGGAAAAATTGAATTGGCGAAGAAAGACAAAGAGCTCAACGCCGCGTACCAACAGCTCTTGAAGAAACTCGCACCGGCAGATAAGTCCGACGACACCAAGTACGCCGAAGTCAAAAAACAATTAATCGAAGCGCAGAAAAACTGGATCAAATACCGCGACGCCGACTGCAGCGCCAAATACACACTCTACGAACAAGGCTCCATACGCGGCATCGTGCACTTGAGCTGTTTGATTCAAAGGACGGAGCAGCGGACTAAGGAGTTGTTGAATTGGGATCCAATGTGAGCGAGCGTTGCTCTTGTGGTAATTGCATATGGAAACTTCTATCACTACCGAACACAACCTGAATGCAGACTCAAATAATTGACTTCATCGTTGCACACTCCCGTCTCCACGCCTAGATAAAAATACTCTCAATTAACTAAGTGCACTAGGTGTCATAAAAGCTCTATCGACATTTTTGTATAGGATTCAAGATCAAGAAGAATAGACCGCTTAAGTAAGTTAGCCCTACTTCAAAATGGAATCGACTAATAGTAAACGACCATCGCTTGCTAACATCCGTCATGGATTAAAGTCTTCGCGATTTCAATCAATTCCGTGTCAACTCGCCACAAAACGCGACAGGGCTACCATCGATAATTGCTCCACTCGGCCACATCCCAGTGCGTTGACGCGTGATGCGTAAATCACGCAGGTGTTCGCGATCACCAATTAGGTTGTATGTGAACACCGCAATGCCTAGCTCTTTTGCATCTTTCAGAAGGTTGGTGTTGGCATCAAGGGTATTGGTGTCGATATGAATGCCAACGGGAAGCGAAACTTCGCGCAAAAGACCTTGTAACCATGCACGATCAATTTTTGGTGGGGCTAATTTATCTGCCTGTCTAGCCATGCGCGAATCTTGTCGTGCTAAGGCTTGTTTGTCTAACACAATCAAACCCAAATAGCCTTGTGGATCGACTTGGCGGGCGCAACGTAAGTGGCCGCGTTCGATACTGGTTAGAAACCAATTGCCGTTCGGGCGCGCATTATTGAATACTGCCACAGCACTATTAGCAAGCTCACAGCCCCAAGAAGCCTGCTTGATTTCGGCATTGATGATTTTTTCCGGATACTCTGCTGCCTTGGCTAGCACCTCATTGAGGAAAGGCGCTACCTCTTTCGTCACATTGCCCTTGCGATCTTTGAGACGAACTTCCTTCCACATTGCACTATCAAGGTCTTGTACGCGCCTACGAGCCAGACTCGTTGTGCGCCCCAAAACAGAATCATGCTGTATGACCCATGCACGGTCTTGCAATTGTTGGATGTCGATTTCCACGCCGTCCCAGTTGCCCTGCAAGCCACTCTCGATCGCACGACTAGAATTTTCAGGAAGGCTTGGGTCGCCACGATGTGCATGCAAAACGATACCTCTACAGTCAGCCAAGACATTCGCGCTCAACAGCAAGGAGCAACTGAGGCTGATACAGGCGAAGCGTAATTTTGGTAACCAAAGCTGATTCATATTAACGCCCTTTTTTCTTTGCATCGATCGTTGCATTGCCTTCTTCCTTCGCGGTGTCTGTGGGGTGATAGCCGTAGCTGATGCCACCCAATACGTTGGTTCGAATATGTTCATTAATGGGATAACCATAGGCCTGACCAATTGCTACAACATGCAGAGCATTGCCAAGCACTTTACGTAAGATTGGATGGGTTTCTTGATCTTGACTAGTTTGCGTTTCCTTCATCATATGGATGTAGAGGCGACTCTGGGTTACATCATTTTCTAGATTGCTCAAGATTATCCAGTTCACAGCCAATACCGACAGGGGTAGCAGCCATAGATATTTTTGACGCTCGCGTAAAGCGGGAATAAATTGAAAAATCGCCTTGGCGATAAGAAAAATCAGTTTTGTAAAGTGCCCGATAGCACCTAACAGGGAGAAGAACAAGGCCATTGGCGGCACCAAGGCAGCGCGGGCTGCGCTAAGCCCCAACTCAGCTTGCTTACCTCCCACGCCAAATTCGGAAACCGGGCTATCGTAGCGGACGAGCTCTTGTTTAGCATATTTATCGCGAACGACAGAAAATAACTCACGATCGAAGGCCGCGCCATTTTTATAGCTGGCTGCTACCACAACACCATCAGGTAATTTAAGCTGTTTGCGTAATTCAACCTGCACTTCGGGGTGCGCGACAAAAGCATGGTATTCCAAACCTGGCGGAATATTTTTTCCACCTGATTTTGCCGCGCTCACACGGCGTTTAAATTGCACCGCGACAGCTTCACGAAACCGTACCTCATCGTCAGGCAACCAGTTGTGTGGCACTGGAATGCGTTGACGTACAGTCGCCGCCACTTTGCCACGGGCATAAGCAGGGACGGTTGTGGGTGTCCATCCACGCTTACCTAAATCAACGAGGTAATCTGCCCACGCTTTATCTTGTTGCTCTTCTAAATTTTGCGCAGTATCGACATTGCCATGTGTGCGGTACTTTTGCCATTGTGCTTGTGTCTGGTTCATGGCTTGCACGTAATGCTTGTAATACCCCTGCACACCGCCCATTTCCTGTCCTGTGCGTTGCGCTAGCAATTGGAATTTTGCTGAGTGAATCTTGTCTTCCAAGCGATCAACGGAAATCACCAAAGCGGGAAACAGGGCGAGGAAGGCTTTGCCTTCCGGCGTTGCGAACAAGTGCGGCTTATCGACCAAACCGTCAAGCTCCACTTGACCATCGATCAATGCACGCTGCACCAGAACTATGCTAGTGCTGGCTTTACGAAATTCGGCTGATCTGGATTCCACCACGAAGTCCACCAAAGACTGCAAAGCGATATACGTGAGTACAGCGGCAATACCGCAAAAAACAAAGATCTTGGCGTTACTAGGTCCTGCTAAACCAAGCTTGGCACGACGCGACAGCATGATCTGCAACACCACTAAAGCCACGGCAATGCCCGACAAGCTTCGGCCAAATCTCTCAATATGATGCAACTCATCCGCGTCAGCCATTCCACCAACCACATCCAACAGACGAGCATTGAACGCCAACTCAAAACAGAGATAGAGTGAAGTAAGAAGAATCAAGAAGCCAATCTGTTTTATTCGCATTATCAGAAACCTAAACGAAACGTAAAAATCACTGTGCTTGCATTCGTGATGCCATAGTGCACAGCATGCTTAACCACATACGAAATGTATGACCGCACTTTGTAGCAGACGACGTACTCTATTTATCTAGAACGATACGTACTGGTTTTTGCTCCGTCATCGGAAAATCCATTTTCTGCGGCAAAGCTGGTGGCGTGGAGTTGCCAGCTGCCACCGTATTGGTTTTTTTAGGAGGCGAGCTCTCTTTCGACGTTTTGGTCTCTACTTTGCCATCTCCTCTCGTTTCAGGCTTAGCATCGGCCGCCTCTGTGCCAGTGCTTGCTAAGATGGGTAAAGGTGGGTGATAACGCGGACGGCCAACTGCCCCTGCAGAGCTTGGATTACTCGCTGTAGTGCTGGGCAGACCTCCAGCAGAGTTCGGATTATTGGGGGTGTTGGGATTATTCGAGCTGCCTGAATTATTTGGTTTCGGCAAAGTCGGCATCGTTGGCATAGGATTTGTAGTAGCTACAGGACGTGTTGGCACTTCACCGCGCAACAAACGCATATCACGATAGACAAAACGCGGATTGGAATAGCGACCGTAGAAATCGAGATACACGTTGTGGTCGTCAGCACTAATTTGAGCTTGCGTATTGCAATCTCCCACATCCCAAGTTAAGACTTCATTTCCCAGAATGCTAAACACCGTGTACTTGTAGTTGCAGTAGCGCTCGCCTTTTTCCAAGATGACGACCGTACGACCATCAATATAATGCGTACGCAAAATTCGCGCTGTCATCACATTATCGATAGGAATAATCTTGGCATAGCTATGCAATTTGACTGAAAAACGTCCATTCAACACGCGGAGACTACCTTCGCCACCATCGAGGGTCTTGAAAGTAGAGATCTTGCGGCCAAAGATCTCTGCATCATCAAGTCCAACTTTCAACTGACCATTCGGCCCCGTTTGTACAGCACAGGCGCTCAGACCACAAAAGAAGAAGAAAAGAGACAGATTGAGCGCACGCTGGCAGCAGGTGAAGATCCAAGTAAAAAGCTTCATAAAGGGGCGAGAAAAGTGTCTAGAAATGGGCCTGTAGGAGATCGGCATCCGTTAGCATAAATCAATCCCAATTGTACAAGCTGAGCTCGATTCGACATAGTGAAAAGTGATTACACAAGCAAGGATGTCGAGCGACTAACAACAGTTTTTGCGTAGCCATTAAAATGGAGGGGCGATGTAATATGCCTCCCTCGTTATATCGGTTGCAGTATCGTCTATTTGATTGCCCCCATTCTGACAGCACATAAATTACTGGGTAATGAGTTCTAACTCATGGCACCGCATTACTTGAGCAATCGACACATGCTCTTATCAAAGTAAGGCGGCTTAAAATTTTCCTTCTCAAGAAGTGATCTCAAGCGATCCTTTGCGAAACCTTGCGGCAATCTTTCAATCTCTGTTAAGGCGTCACACTTGCGTTTTAGCGCAGAACCCACACAGTTCGCATGAAAGTTGGGCGTCCCATACTCGATTTCAAAAAATTTGCGGAGCTTCTCTTTCTTCTCGCCAGCGGGTAATTGACTAAAGGTATGCCACGCTTTTTTGCATTCACCAATGTCATTCAACATAGGAGTATTACTCAAGGATGGGTTTGAAGCTACCAATGCCATTCGATAGTAATAAGGAATTTGCGATTTCAGCCAAGGAGAACTTTCAATGAGATTGTAGGCCTGCTTTGCAATTTGGCGCTCAATATTAATCTTGATCTTCCCTTCCCAGCGAGGGACCACATCGAAGCGCGCCCCCAGACCATAAGGAACCAGAAAAATCGTCGCAAGAAAATAGAGTCCAATCACCTTGGAAAACGGTTCCCAATTTCGAGGACGCTGACGATACGGTGCTGGCACTGATTGCCGTTCGTAAGCACTGTGAATAGCACTAAAGAGCCATGCAAATGGCGATACAAACAGTAACAAGACCATGCCCGCAATAAAGGTCCCAAATATTGTGGCAGTGCTTTCCCACGAACCACCTCGACTAAATTCCGCCGCATTTTCAATCGAAAGTGCTACATAGACTAAGGGCAGTAACATAATCAGTATCCATGACCATTTGGAATAGGCAGGAGAAACTCTATCCAACAAATCGGCCATGCATTTACCGAGATCACTTGCTGCACTTTGCGATATGTAGCCTTTGCAAGCATTTGACACTGAACCACCGGGCGTTTTCCGATCCGATGCTGAGAGCTTTGCAACCGATTGCAATGCGCGATCTAGAACAGGCTGCCCGCAATACGTCTTGAAGAAATGTAAGGCCTGATCCTTATTAATCCCCGCTTCTTTCGACTTGCCGTAGATCGCATGCAGATCGTGCAGTTCCTCTTTGAAGATATCGTCAAACAAATGCGGGCGCACAAACGGTACAACGCGAGAACCAACTGCGGCAGCTAGATATTTTTTTTGCCGCAAGCTAAAGTGCTGCTCAACCAGTGTGGTCGGACAAACATACTGCGCTACCCAAGAACCGTGATTGTTATTATAGTTTTGGTGAAGTGAGAAATCGAAATACTGTGCTGCGTAGTTGTTACCCATTTCTGACATATAGTCAGCTAATTCCTGCGCCAGAAACGATGCATTAACACGATAACTAATGCTAGGAATGGCGACCGCCTTTGTATGGATAATGTCGGTAAAAAAACCATGTCCGCTGCAGCTATTGCACCTTTGCTTTCCGGTTGCGCCACATTGATTGCAATTCAATTTACAAGCACAAAAACACACGTTGCACTCTTGCTGATATCGGTCATAGATCACCTGACCCGAACCGGACGTACGTGTGCGAGTTTGCCATGTCCATCCACTCCCATGACAGTGATAACAGGTCGTCTTACCACTTCCATGACAGCTCCCGCAATTGACATCACCATGGCCATGACACTTACCACAAGTGTGGCAGTATGAATGTTGCCCAAAGTCCCAAGCGAGTTTTTCTTCATGCGACCAAGACAAGGATGTGTTACTCGACAAAATATTTTCTTGAAAAGATCGACGCAGCTCGAGATTATGGCTAGCTTGATGTTTGCGCAGGTTAAATTCAGCGAGGAAATTATTTCGATTATTTCCATAGTGGGCGCCAGAAACCGAGGCATCTCCCGCTATTGTTTGCTCTGAATATCTCGCTACAAACTGCCACGTCACATCAATCGTGATGGCGCAATCGCAATGCCGAAAAAGTGACTCTTGAATTTCGTCTGCACGAACATGATTGCCATCGACTAGCTGACGTACCGACGTCAAATGTTGATCGCCAATTCGGCGAGCTAATCCGGACGCTCCCTCGTTTGTATTTCCCATTTTGCCTCTCTATTTTTGTATTTGTAATGTCGCCACATAAAGATCGTTGCCAACGATTGCCGTAGTGCAAAATTCGGCGATAAACGTCACCACCACGAGCTAGTGTATTTTTTTTACTTTAACATACGCTATTGCATCGCGGATCCATCACCAACGAATTGCAGGCTATATGGTTGACAGCAAGAGACAATGCATGCGAGAGCCAAATCAAGGTCGCGTCGACAGAGGATGCAAGCGAGATTGCCCCGCAAAATAAACTAAAGAGCAACGAGGGCACTCGGCCTTCTCGGTACATTTTTGTGAGGCTTCGTTACCGCCCCAAACACCGCCGCTTTAAATCCGCATTACTGATCGAATGGCAGTAACTAATATCGCGCTTCACTTTACCGAGGCAGTAGTTTTTTTGATCGCTATTGCTGATCGAATAGCAGTACGAGGTGTCATTCTTGACTTCTGCGAGGCAGGCGTTTTTGCCGTCGCTGTTGTTCATTGAGTAGCAATAGCTGCTGTCACTTTTTGTCGTGCCTAAACAGGTGTTTTTGGCGTCGTAATCGTTAATCGAATAGCAGTAACTTGTATCGCCTTTGACTTTGGCAAGGCAGGCGTTTTTGGTGTCGGATTTGCTGATGGAATAGCAGTAGCTGCTGTCTTTTTTGGCGGTGCCTAGGCAGAGGTTTTTGCTGTCTGAATCGCTGATGGAGTAGCAATCGCTATTGTCTTTCGCGTTGGCTGTTGGTGTGAGGCCGATGTTGGCGAAAGCGATGAGAGCGATCAAGGTAAGGATGAATAAGTTGCGCACGATGGATTCTCCTGCTTGGGGTGTTTGGGTTTGGTGTAGTTTATTCTATTTTCGAAGGCGCTTGAGTTTGTTGAATGCTGCTTATTTGTGTGCTGCATGAAAGGGTGTGCTTACTTGTCGCTAAGGCTGCTGAGTCTGGCCGCTGAGTTAGGCTGTTCAATTCAAGCTTGTTCTTTCTCACGCTGACTGAAATCGAGTAATGTAAGCGTTTAAAGACATCAGAGACACTGGATTCCCCCTTGCAGGGCGCGCCCAGGTTTGCAAACGTGGCCTGATTGGCGAGCGATCAGCACGCTGATCGAAACCCTCTCCAATCCCTGCGCGGGAATGACGGCCCAACTTGTCCGCTTCAACTTGTCCTCTTCAACTTGTAGGCTTTACTGCGCTAAACCAATCCCCCGCCGCGTTCTTTCCGTGCATCGATATTGATCTGATGCAGATTATCGACAGTATTTCTCACCATCGCTTCTTGTATCTGCCCATTTTTGTGGCACACTTGTGCTCGTTCTGTATTGCAATTCTGCTTTGGTATTTCTCTAGCTCTGAAAGCCCGCAACTGCCATGCCTGCACTCCCCGAATTACAAGAACTCGAGCGTCTGATTCGTTTAGGGAAAGATCATCTCGAAGTGAATGTGATGTGCGAAGTGGGGGTGCGCCATAAACGTTTTCCTGTATATCAACTGGCACTGGGCAACCCTGATCCCCACTTACCGGCGATTGGTTTTTTTGGTGGCATTCATGGCCTAGAGCGCATCGGTACGCAAGTGTTGCTCAGTTATTTACGGGGGTTGCTATCTCAAATCGTGTGGGACAAAAGCTTGCAGCAGATCTTGCAAGAAGTGCGTCTGGTGTTTATGCCCTTGATCAACCCTGGTGGTATGTGGAAGGCTACGCGTGCCAACCCCAGTGGTGTTGATCTGATGCGCAATGCGCCGGTTGAAGCGCAAGGTAAAGTGCCTTTTTTATTGGGGGGCCATCGCATTAGCCGCCACTTACCTTGGTATCGCGGCGATGAAAATGCCGAGATGGAAATCGAGAATCAAGCGCTATGCAAAGTGGTGCAAGAGCAGTTGCTCACGCGTGATTTTAGTATGGCGATCGACTGCCATTCTGGTTTTGGCTTGGTCGATAGAATATGGTTTCCGCATGCGCACAGCCCACACCCTATTCCCCATTTAGCCGACATCTTGCGTTTGGAAGAGTTATTTCGCGAGACGCATCCCCATCATCGTTATGTGTTTGAGCCGCAAAGCCGGCAATACAAAACGCATGGCGATATTTGGGACTATTTGTACTTGCGCCACGAAGAACTTGCTGGCGCTAAAGCGCCTACTGCAGCCTCAGCGCCTTCTAAAACTTTTTTACCTTTGACTTTGGAAATGGGCTCTTGGCTGTGGGTCAAGAAAAACCCGCGCCAATTATTCTCACGCCACGGCATGTTTAACCCGACGGCGGAACATCGTTTGCATCGGGTTTTGCGTAGGCATGCTTCCTGGTTTGATTTCTTGTTGCGCGCCAGTTGTGCCCACCACAATTGGATGAGCACGGGGCCACAGCGCTGCCGTATGCAAGAGCAAGCCGTCGCTCGTTGGTATCGATAAATGGGTGCAATACGATGACAACTTGGGTACTTTTACGTGGGCTGATGCGCGAATCGCGCCACTGGGGTGATTTCCCACATCAATTACAAAGAGTGATTGGCGAGAGCGATATTGTGTGCATCGACTTTCCAGGAAATGGCCCGCTTAACGCCCAGCATAGCCTGACCAGCGTACCTGAGATGGCGGAATATTGTCGCCAACAATTACAAGCAAAGGGCTGTGCAGGCCCTTATCACGTGTTGGCGATTTCTCTTGGCGCCATGGTCGCCGTAGCTTGGGCCGATGCGCACCCATATGACATCCAATCCATGACGCTGATCAATACCAGCCTCGCGCCGTATAACCCGTTTTATCAACGCCTACGCCCGCAGAATTATCCGCAATTATTGCGCACCTTATTATTTGGTAACCGCCGCAAACGGGAGGCGCTGATTTTGAAACTGACGAGTAATCTGACGTCAAAAGCGGCAGCGCCTAGCATCGTCGATGAGTGGGTGCATTATGCGCGCGAGTTTCCGATTGCCCGCGCCAATATCTTACGGCAGCTGCGCGCCGCTTCGCAGTTTCGGGCGCCCGATCATGCGCCATCGACCCATGTGTTGATGTTGGCATCGAAGCAGGATCATTTAGTCAGCGTGAAATGCTCGCAAGAGATTGCTGAGAAGTGGAAGGTGCAGTTGCAACTACACGAGCACGCCGGCCACGATTT
>CANHZI010000069.1 GCA_947464955.1 Oxalobacteraceae bacterium | reverse complement strand
TGCTTCTAATTCTTTCTGGGTATCTTCATGCTCTTGTTCGGACCATGCTCCTTGATTCATCAAATATTGTTTGAGGCGCGCAATTGGGTCGCCCAATGGGAAATGGCTGGCGTCATCCAAAGGACGATATTTCGATGGGTCATCGGATGTAGAGTGAGGGCCTGCACGATAAGTCACCCATTCAATCAAAGTCGGACCGAGATTGTTACGTGCACGTTCCGCAGCCCATTTGGATGCCGCATACACCGCGAGGAAGTCATTGCCATCGACGCGCAGGGCTGCGATACCGCAGCCTACACCGCGTGCTGCAAAGGTCGTGTTCTCACCACCTGCAATGGCTTGAAAGGTGGAGATCGCCCACTGATTATTCACCACGTTCAAAATGACTGGTGCATGATAAACGTGGGCAAAGGTCAATGCGGTGTCGAAGTCTGCTTCAGCAGTCGCACCATCGCCTATCCATGCCGAAGCGATCTTGGTATCGTTCTTAATCGCCGAAGCCATGGCCCAGCCCACCGCTTGAATATATTGCGTAGCGAGATTGCCGGAGATGGAAAAGAAGCCCGCTTCTTTAATCGAATACATCACCGGTAATTGGCGACCCTTGAGCGGGTCTCCTTCGTTCGACATCAATTGGCAGATCAAACCATGCAAGGGAACTTCACGCGCCATCAAAATACTTTGTTGGCGGTAAGTTGGGAAACACATATCGTCGCGATTCAAGGCCATCGCTTGCGCTGCACCGATCGCTTCTTCGCCTAAACTTTGCATGTAGAAGGACATTTTCTTTTGGCGCTGGGCGATCAACATGCGCGAATCGAAAATACGCGTTTTCATCATTGCCCGCATTCCTGCGCGCAAAGTCTCAATGCTAATGTCAGGAACCCAAGGTCCAACTGCATTTCCCTGTTCATCGAGCACGCGAATCAAGGAATAGGCGATATCACGCGTATCGACAGGCGTCACGTCAACTGGAGGGCGACGTACTTCACCAGCGGCGGATAAACGTAGATAGGAAAAGTCGGTCTGTTGGCCAGGACGGCCAGTGGGTTCCGGTACGTGTAAACGTAACGGTTCTGTATGTGGCATGGTTTGTCTCCTTGCTCAATTTTGTTGAGCAATCATTGGAAATAGGTGTCATTTATCACTACACCATTGTTGTGGCGCAGCATTCTTTTTTATTAGTGGCGTTTAATTCTTGTGGAGTAAAACGCCGCGAAAGCCTTCAATCTTTCTGGCGCAAAGTATCCACAAATCGACCGCGATTGGCAAGCAAAGCGAGGTTGTTTCTTGAGCTAATTAAAGAAATTTAGTGCTTGATTTTCTGGGACAAATCACATTCGAGGAAAGCGCGATTTTTTGTTGCGATGCAATATAGATTGCACTATAGATTACGCTATGCGTTGCACTTGAATGAGATGTGGTAGGGAAGAGAGGAATTAAATTTCCCTGATCAATTTGAATCTAGATATTGGAGTGGCTTTGGTGCTTTTGTTTGCACTCAATGTATATACCTCTGAACTCCATTCAAAGTTTATTTTTTGTCTGGCGTGATTGCCATCGGAGATGCTTTCTTCTCGGCTTTGAGTAATTCGATTTGTGTAGCAATCAGCTGTACCTCTTGCATCAGCGTGTCGTCTTCACTACCTGCCCCGTTCTTTTGCTTGCGCTGTGAGCGGGCATGCGACTCTGACTGTAACTTCACCATTTCCTGTAGAAATTCAATTTTCTTGCCTTGATCTTTTTCGATGCCGAGTTTTGATTGTAATAATCCTAGCTTGGCCGCATCGAGAGATTTTGCATCACCTTTGCCGAGCGCTAATTTGTGCTGACGCAAAGCCACAATTTTCTCCTGCACGGCAATGTATTTTTCTTGCAGTTGGGTGAGGGCGTCGGGTAGCTGCACCTCTTCGAGCCCAGCAGGAAGCGCCAATGGCAACTCTCCAGCCTTGTTGTCTTGTTTCGCAGCTTGGCACCAAGCACCGCCAATCAAAGACAAGTTTAAGAGTAAAGCAATGAAGAATTTCAACATGACGAAACCTCGCGCAGAAGACCCAGAGTTGCGATACGTTTCGTCACTCTGGGTAATCGTTAGATTAGATAAGGTCAAAGTTTAGCTTGAGTTCAGCTTGTATGCTGCAATATTTTACTTGCGCACAGAAGCGTATTTCATCGCCTTTACTCATTCCCCATTCTTGATCGTCTTCATCAAAAATGCGTCGCAATCCGCGTAAGTACTCGAATCTATTTCATTGACTCCAAAATTAACAGCTTTCATGCGTATCAGTTCAGCGTCGATGAACTCATTGAGTACTGCGATAGGTGACGCTGTTTCCAGCTCGCCGCCCGCCATTTTCTTCGCTAGCAGTAAATCGATCTCCTGCCGCAGGCTGCCGTTTGGAAGCAGGGTATCTAGTAAACGATGAAACTCGATGGGTGGCATCGTGCCAAAACGTTCTATCCATAAACAGGAAAATATCGGCCGTAGTACGTACAGATATTTCTTGAGCCGTACTTGATCTTTGTGAAGAAACTCACGTGTATTGGTGATCGCCATACTGACATAATGTTGAAAGCAGGCCTGCGGCTTGAAAAAGACCTCGGCTTGCTGGCGAAATGCCGTCATCACTGTTTTATCTTCACGATAAACCAAGGGGGATTGTAGCCATTCCATCAGAGCGGGATTACTCTTGTGAAGTAGCTGCAAACTTTTCCGTAATTCCCACCCATTGATATCCAATTCACCTAGCGGGTGCTGTTCTATGCCAGTTTCGATGACATCGCGACCCGCGTGAACCTTGAAGTACCATGGCTCGCGATGTACATACAAAAAACGGACATCCCAATCACTATCGGGCGAAGCAAAGCCCCAGGCACGGCTGCCAGACTCGATCGCTAAAATGATCTTGACGTCGTGTTCTTGTTCTATGGTGTTTAAGCGATCTTGTATGATCCCGTGAATAGCTAGATTTACTTCGGTTTCTTGCATCTTGGTTTCCTCGTGAATTGGAATTGATATGTCTCTTTAAAGGCCACGCGGCGCGCAATGACCGAAATTATTTGCCGTTGCTGTTTTTCCGCTACGATCTGAAATGCAGACTTGTACCATGAATAGGTCACCGTATGTTTGTCTGTAAATCTTACCTGTATTTGGAGTCGGTACATTGAACGCAACACTAACAGAGGCGCTTTGAATATCAACTTCATCGCACGTTTGAGTTGACCGGTTTTTTAACCACAAGGCATATTGGTGCAGTACGCTTTCAAATTTTTTTGTCTGTGGCGTTACAGTCATGCCCATCAAATCGAACACGACGACTGAAACATCGTTTTCTTTAGCGAATTGATAGATACTGCCGGGTCCCCAATAGCCAGCAATATCATTGTTGCGGCTAATGAAAGTGCTGCACAGCCCGGCAGCAAGATTGTTAAGCTGACTTTTTCTCATGCGTTATTCTGACCGAGTAGCAATGAGCATCGATTTTCTCAATCTCAAAATTCACATTCAAAAACGCTTGAATGATGTTGCAGTTAGTTTTGAAATGCTCACTAATCACATTCGTGGTGAATACGCCTCCTGCTAAAGCCAAAGGAATCAAGAGTTGATCCGCCATATGTTCGCCCACTGCAGCTTGGCTGGCGAGATAGTGCTTCATCTCATCGCAAGCTTGTTGAGCCACTTGCCCGCTTGAACGCGACTTATCGCCATAGCTAGTGACGATTTCAGTATGCTGACTCGACTGCACATTCAGTAGTAAAGCATTGCCAACCCCGTGTGAATTGCGTAGCCCTTGGTGTATCAAGTCTTCTTCATTCCAATTCAAGTAACGCTGCACTTCTTTGAGTTGAATCGCAGCGACAATGTGGTCCAAATTGGCGATCAAACACAATCCATGTTGGCTTATTCGTTCACCGCGCTCTTGTAAATCCAGTGCTGATTTCTCACGCCAAGGCTTGATGCTTGCACGCAGTTTCCCACCACCGCCAGGGTAAAAACCGTGTTTCAATAATTCAAACTCGGCATCGACCTGCATTTTCTGGATTGCTGGTAAAAAACTGTATTCTAAAAACTCAAAAGACGGCGACATTGGCACATGCGTTCCGCCTTCGATACTGACTGTACTCGCCCCGTCGGCAAATAGCAGTGGCCACAGTATGGTTTGCAACACCAGTGCACAACTTCCCGCGGTGCCGATTGCAAAAGCGTAGTCGCCAGCTTGCATTGCTTGCGGTGTAAAACTGAGTTCGGTGCTGCCCAAGCTATCGCCGGAAACTTGCGCATTCGAGATTGCTTGCGCTGCTTTCACGCAAGTCAAATGCTGGCGCATGAGCCCAGGTTTAGAACGTTTCGCTCGTATATTTTTCAGTTTAACGGCTTGCTGGGTGATGATGGACAGGGCAAGTGCCGTGCGCAGTATTTGCCCTCCGCCTTCACCTTGTGATGCGTCGATTTGTATCATGATTTTATTCTTTTCATTTCTTCAGTAATGCAAAATTGAAGCTGTTGGCCAAGTGGCCCAAGTTGCTCCAGTTGTGTCGCGTCCAGAAATCCTTTGATCGTTGTTAGTTGATCTAAGGTAGGCGAGGTGAAATTTTGCGAATAGGCCCAAGTTTGTAGGTACGTACGTTTCATTGCACTCGTTTCATGTTGCACATCGATTGAGAATTCTTGGTAGGTAGTTGCAATCTCAAGCCCGGTCCATCCACCTATAGAATTTGCGTAGATTAAAATATTCTCTGCAGCGTCCCTATCATTCGAATGATGTTTTGCATATTGTTTGACTGATGATAACGGTAGAAACAATTGGTTCTGACCAGCTATCTTGAAACATAGCGCTCGTCTCTCTTGATCTCCTGTGCTCAGTGCAACTTTCAAGGTCGTATAACCAAATTCTCGATCCTGTTGACATAATAGGGACAGTGCACGCTCCCAAATCCGAATATGCGGTGTGTTGAGTAGAGACCGCAAGATGGTCTTTATGTCCTCGCTTCTGATATCGACTAGTCCTTCGAGCGCGTAGAGTGCTCTCTTTACGCATTTTTGTTCGGCTAGTTCTGTGAGATAGATTTTTCGAAGGTAAGTCTGTTTGCCAAGGTCTATGACATACTTTCGAGCTAACCATCTTATGCCAGAGTTTTTATCCCATAGCGCTATTGTTGTAATCGAAGCTAGGTCAACTAAACCACGATTGATCGCCAAGTTTAGGATTGCACGCTTGGCGAAGGGGTCGCGAATTCCTCCCAAAACCTCAAAGTAATGGAGAATTTCTTTGGCATCGAGATGTTCAAAATCCTTAACAACGAGCCGCATAACCTGTGGATTCTTAGTTTTCATTGCGTGCCAGACCCGGTCTGCATGATTCCAATTAAAAATCTGCGTCGCAAATTTCCATGAGGCGCCACTTATTCTATGATCTTTGTTAACTAACCCCTCCATCAGGGCAGGCTGATTTCCTGGTTCTGCTAATCGCGCTAGTGCTAATGATTGAAATGCGAATGCTTGTACTCGGCTTTGATTTTCTAACGCAAGAATTAGTCCAAGGTTTTGGACTAAGTATCTAATGTCACAGTTTATTAACCACCGTCTTCCAATTTGTTGCGCTTTTTTGTGAACTTGAGGAACATAATCGTTAAAGCGCTTTAATACATTCGGCAGAGCTTGAATCTCGTTCCTAGCATCTAAAACGTGGAGACAAAACTCTCGAATATACCCGTTCCGATTGTTGAGCTCGTTGATTACTTCGCTAGTCGCCAAACTTTGCCAAACTTCTTCTGAAACGAATTGTTTTGATCGCCAATCAGAGAAAGCTGAGGCGATGGAAAGGCTGGAACATCCTTGAGATTCTGGGCGCGATCTTTGGGTCATTTCTATACTTGGCTGTGCCTGCGCTGCGGAATGTTTAGCATCAGAGAACAAAAAATTTAGCAATGTTTTTATCATTTTCTAGTCCTATCAACATTCATGTGGGTGTGAGCCTAGCCCTTCACACACACCACCTGCTTCAATGTATACACCACTTCAACTAAGTCCTTTTGCGCTTGCATCACGGCGTCGATGTCTTTGTATGCCATCGGAATTTCGTCAATCACATCGGCGTCTTTGCGGCATTCCACGCCAGCAGTTGCGCGTTGTTGATCTTCGATCGTGAACAACTTTTTGGCTTTGGTGCGGCTCATCACACGACCCGCACCGTGGCTGCAGGATTGGAAGCTTTCTTCGTTTCCTAAACCACGTACGATGTAGCTACGTGCTCCCATTGAACCAGGGATAATACCGAGTTCACCTTTCTTGGCCGATGCCGCGCCTTTACGCGTGACGTAGACTTCTTCACCGAAGTGCTTTTCTTTTTGCACGTAGTTGTGGTGGCAATTTACCGCTTCTAAGTGTGTTTCAAAAGGCTTGGCAATGATCTTGCGCATCGCTTCAATCACATGCTGCATCATGATTTCACGATTGGTTTTGGCAAACTTCTGTCCCCAACCGACAGCCTTAACGTAATCACCAAAATATTGACTACCTTCTTCAAAGTAAGCCAGATCTTGATCTGGGATATTGCACAAATGCTGCTGCATATCTTTTTTTGCCAGCTCGATAAACAAAGTTCCAATCGCATTTCCTACACCGCGTGAACCGGAGTGCAACATAATCCAAACAGACTCTTTTTCATCTAAACAGATCTCGATAAAGTGATTACCTGTTCCCAAAGTTCCTAAGTGTTTATGCTGATTAGTTTTCTCTAAGCGAGGATAATCTGCTGTAAGTTCTTTAAAAGTCGACTCCAAATATTTCCACGCCTCATCTACTAAAGCTGGTGGACGATCACCCCAAGCACCCTTATCGCGCCCACTACGTGTGGAGGAACGTCCATGTGGAACCGCCTTCTCTATGGCGGCACGCAAGGGACCTAAATTATCTGGCAAGTCCTCGGCGTTCAAGGTGGTCTTGCAGGCGATCATTCCGCATCCAATATCGACACCAACCGCGGCAGGAATAATTGCTTTATGGGTTGGGATCACGCTACCGATGGTGGACCCTTTCCCTAAGTGAACGTCGGGCATCACGGCCAAATGCTTAAAGATAAACGGCATCTTCGCCGTGTTGATCAATTGTTCTTTCGCATCGTCTTCAACGGGGACACCTTCAGTCCACATTTTAATCGGTGCGGCGTTTTCGATTTCTAGTAATTGGTAGTTTTGGTTTTTCATTTTTTTTTGTCTTTTCTCTCAATTAATGAGAGATTTTGAATTGTTTTTTATTTTACCGAGGGCTTGTAACGTGTATGCTGCACTGCCATTCTTGGTCTGTCATTCCTGCGTGCTTTTGGCAGGAATGACGTCAAGTAACTTTGCAGTCATGTAGGGCGGGTGCAACCCGCGCCGCCTAAAAGTCGATCCCGATTGCACTACGTTCTGGCGGCGCGGGTTTCACCCGCCCTACAATTTACTCTTTACACCTTCAATTTCACCAAGCCATTCAAGACCTGATCTAAACCACCGAAGACAGATATCTTATCGATACGTTCGGCGATTTTTTCCAAAGTCTCTAACTCTTTCAAACGCAGCGCAGTTGGGTTGTTCTCCATGACGCGCGCAGTGTTCAGCATAGAGCGGGTGGCGTTGGTTTCTTCGCGTCGACGAATCACGTTCGCTTGTGCCGCTTTTTCCGCCTCTACCACTTGTGCCAACAAGACCTTCATGTCGCCTGGTAACACGATGTCTTTGACACCCACACTCAATACCTTCACACCAAAACCTTGCAGTTTTTCTTCCAGATGTTGGTTGACTACGGTATCGATGATTTGTTTGTTCTCCAAAAGTTCGTCAAGGCTACGGGTTCCAACTGCGGCACGCAAGGCGAATTGTAATTCGCGATAAATGTGTTCCGCAGGTTTAGCCAAACGGCTATAGGCCAATTGCACGTCTTCGAACAGCCAGTTGGCGTTAAGGTTAACTCGCAAGCTTACTTTATCGCTAGTCAAAATTTCTTGGCCTGATACTTCTAGTGCCTGTATTCGGGTATCAACGGTCTCTACTTGGATATCGCGGTTAAAACGCCAATAGGCGGTCTTTCCGGGTGCCAAGACTTCCACTAATTTACCGTCTACCTTTAAGAGTCCA
This sequence comes from Oxalobacteraceae bacterium, assembly GCA_947464955.1. Classification (GTDB taxonomy): domain Bacteria; phylum Pseudomonadota; class Gammaproteobacteria; order Burkholderiales; family Burkholderiaceae_D; genus Undibacterium. Next base: position 16,219 of record CANHZI010000069.1, on the reverse strand, counting down.
AGGTGTGATTCTGGGATCTGTACAGACAATATATTTTGCAAGCCAGAGATCTCTTTGCCGCGCAAAGTCGGTTGCGCTAAATAGCTCAACAATTTTTTGGAGACCGCAAAATTCGCAGAGATATCGATAGTCTGAAATTCTTGTTCTGCACCAAATTTCCAATACATTTTGCGTGTGCCTGGCGCCAAAATCTCCACCAAACTTTGATTTTCATAGCGTAGTACGACTGCTTCATCGGCAACGTCAACTACATAAAAATTCTCATTAACCACGTCAACTTCGTGACGGCGTAAGGATTCTGCGCAAGCATGTTGGAACCGCACATTATCCATGTCAAAAATCTGTGCCGAGTATTTCCCGAAAAGATCGAGAAAGCGATATTCGCCAGGCGCCAAAATGGCTTCAAAAGCCTTGTCCTTAAACAAGATGGCGCGTTCATTTTTTTGTACTTTGATTTTCATTTTTCTTTTTCCTTGTTTTTCTATTTGCCATTTAAAAGCAGGGTGTTTTACTTAACGCGGCAATCAATGTTGTCTCAATTGTTGGACAAGGGGGCGTCGAAGGCGCCGATACCTGCTTGCTTTGTATCGCTCACTTTTGACTTTCCCCCATGCCCGAGAACCAAGAGTTCAAGGATGGCGGCGCTGAGTAAAGAAGAAATTAAAGAGGAAATCCTGCCAAGACTCTTTCTTCCCACCCTGTACTGCATTTACTACTAACGAAACACTTGTTGAGAGTGTGTTGGAGCGGGATTCGAACCCACGACCTATCGATTATTAGTCGATTGCTCTACCAGAATGAGCTATCCATTTTGGTGGCGATGTCAGGAATCGAACCTGATGCTTTTCACCAGAAACATCGCCAATACCTTCTTTTCCTTGCTGCGGCATACCTGAAGCCGATCAAGTTTGGAGAAACTCCGCGTTGAGGCACAGGTACCAGTAGGGCTTGTTGAACCCTGATCTATTGCAAACAAGTTCTACAGAAGACACTTCCTCTATTGCGAATTGCGTGCCAGCTTTTCTGTTTTTCTATCTACAGACCACTAACTAACTGATTTAATGAGACTTTTTTATTTTCTATTTGGTTTTGATTATTTTTGTGTTTTGACTCATACTTCTATCAATTAGAAAAATAGCGCGTCATTTATAAAAATGGATAAGATTGTTTTTGGATTTCTCGGAACTACCCTTGATGCGGGTTTCAATGCCGCGCGCTGGGAGCGTTGGCGCCCGACGGTATCTTTATGTCAGCAAGAAGATGTGTTGATTCACAAGTTGGTACTGTTTCATGGCGGCGGCAAGGGCGAGCTATTGAAATTGGTGATTGCTGACATTCAACGTGTCTCACCAGAGACGGTGGTTGAGCCAGTGCTGATGCCGATCAAAGACCCTTGGGACTTTGTTGAGGTCTATTCGGCATTGCATGACTTCGTGCGACGCTATCCATTTGATACGCAAGCGCATGAGTATTTGGTGCACATCACCACAGGCACGCATGTGGCGCAGATTTGTTTGTTCTTGTTGACCGAAGCACGCTACTTCCCGGCTAAGTTATTGCAAACTTCGCCGCCACGACGTGGTGGCTATCCTGATACTGGGCAGGTGGCGGTGGTCGATTTGGATCTGTCTCAATACAATCAGTTGGCGGCGCGTTTCGAAGAGGAGAGACAAGAGGATTTGTCATTTCTGAAGTTTGGTATTGCCACCAAAAATGCGAAGTTCAACCGCACCATAGAAGAAATTGAGCAGGTTGCTTTGCGTTCGCAAACGCCCATTTTATTGACCGGACCGACCGGCGCTGGGAAATCCTTTCTTGCTCGTCGCATCTATGAATTGAAGAAATCTAAACACCAGCTGCAGGGAGATTTTATCGACGTTAATTGCGCCACCTTGCGTGGTGACGGGGCAATGTCAGCTTTGTTTGGCCACGTCAAAGGATCATTTACCGGCGCCTTACAAGCGCGTGCCGGCTATTTGAAAGCCGCCGACAATGGTTTGCTTTTTCTCGACGAAATCGGAGAGCTCGGTCTTGACGAGCAAGCGATGCTGCTGAAGGCAATTGAAGAAAAACGCTTCTTTCCGATGGGGAGCGATAAAGAAGTCGCCAGCGATTTTCAACTGATAGCAGGCACCCACCGAGATCTCGCACAAGATGTAAGCGCCGGGCGTTTTCGTGAAGATTTATTTGCCCGTATCAATACTTGGTTGTACACCTTGCCCGGCTTAAAAGACAGGCGCGAAGATATTGAACCTAATCTCGATTTTGAGCTTGATCGCTTAGCCAATCAACTGGGTAAGAAAGTACGCTTCAACTCGGATGCCAAGAAGGTCTATTTGCAATATGCGATGGATGCCGGGACCGAATGGTCGGGTAATTTTCGCGACCTATCCGCGAGCTTACTGCGTATGGCGACATTGGCGGATGGTGGGCGTATCGATATGCCAAATGCTGAGAGAGAATTGCAACGCTTGCAGCATCGGCAGCGGCAATCCGATTCTGAACGTTCGGCGAAACAACAAGCACTCGATCATCCCGATTGGTTGGCCTTACAAGTAGAGTTAGATCCCTTTGATCAAGTTCAACTTGCCTACGTAGTACAGGTGTGTCGTGAAACGACTAGCTTGTCTGAAGCAGGGCGTCGCTTGTTTCAACGAAGTCGACAAGAGAAGAAGATCTCGAATGATGCTGATCGTTTGCGGAAATACTTAGCTAAGTTTGATCTCAGTTTTCAACAGATACGGCAGTGGTAAAGAAATCACTTCGCACTTTTATCGTAATGTTTGAGCTCAAAGAGAAACTGGTTTGTAGTCGATCTTCCATTGTTCGTGTGTACGCTGTATGGTCTTGTCTTTGATCATGTTTTGAAACTCGGTTTGTAACTGATCAACCAGCGCTTTATCGCTCTTTTTGCTCAGGGCGACATACAGCGAAGTGTCTCGCGGTAAGTGCAAAACTCTTTCGATATCCTCAGGCTTCAGTCCACAAGTATGCAGAAATATCTTTATTCCGTTTGGGTCAAAGGGAACGAGATCGACACGTCCCGCTTTTAGTTTTCTGCAGTTAGAGACATTACTTGGTGCTGGGTCAATCTTGGCTTTGTGTTTGGCGAGTAGGGCACTTGTCGAACTACTAGCGACATTGCCAATGACGTAGTTCTTAACATCATCTATGTTAGCGATTTGCACATCTGAGCGCGACTTCAATTTGAATAGCCAAACTTCGCTGCTGGTAACAGGGCCAATCCAATAATACGCCTCTTCGCGCTCTGGGTTACGAGCGAGGCTAAATACCAAAACGTTTGGCGTTTCTTTGGCTGTTTGTAACGCGCGTGTCCATGGCTGCGCTTCCGTTTGTAAACTGTAGCCAGCTCGACCCGTGAGCGTTTTCGCGATGTCGTAGACCAATCCTTTGATCTGTTTTTTGAACTGGAAATTATAGGGGTAAGCGTCTTCGCTCGTGAAGGCTTTGAGGAAGGGCCTATCGTTGGCGCTTGCAAGCCCAGTTGCGCCAAGTCCTACGAGCAAAAAAAGAGCCGTAATGAGAAAGCGGTGCTTAGAGATATTGCTAGGCATGGTGGCACCCAATGAAATGGTCAGAGCATAAAAAGAGGAAGGCTTGCGACTAAATTGAATTTTATGAGATTCGACAGTAACAAGCGAGTAATTTGCTGTTTTCCATTCAAAAAGACGTTTTGCTTGGAAAGCAATCGATCTTGTTTAGTTTATAGTCCAAAATGAGGTTTTGTGTTTTCAATATTAAGACTCGCATGCAGAACGGTGGCAGCTTTTTCGATGTTATAAGTAATTCGTAAGCGCTCATTTGAACTTGGTCGCACAAGCATCGAAATCTTAAAATGGCTCATTAAAACAGGAGGGCGACATGGTGCAACTATGGATGACTCAGGGATGGCGTGATTTGCTTTATCCCGGTCAAGCACAGGACTTTTTTCAAAGACGACTAATGCTTGAATTGGATATTCAGGCATCCGACTTCCATTTGGGGAATGCATTGTGTTGTGCCGAACTGAGTCGTTTGGTGTATCGACATGATGCGGAAGAAGTTGACCAAGCGCCTAGCCCTAGTCGAACCCAGTATCTTGAAAATGCAGGCTTTCAACAGCTTGCGTTTTTTCAAGACAAAGCGACCCATACACAGGCAATGTTGGTAAAGTCCTTGCGCCATGATTTAATCATTTTGGTGTTTAGGGGGACTGAGCAAGATGTGAGAGATTTTTTGACCGATATGGAGCTTGGCGGCTTGCCCTTGCAGCAGGAGGCCGAATTTGTACATCGTGGCTTCGCTCGTGCTTTCGATGCAGTTTGGCCATCGATAGAGGCGGTGCTCGCTGATTTGACCTCGACTGTGTGGGTGACGGGACACAGTTTAGGTGCTGCCTTGGCGACCTTGGCATGTGCTCAAATTCCGAACTCAATCTGTTATACCTTTGGTTCGCCTCGAGTAGGAAATCAAGCCTTCGTCAATCGATTAGGGCAGCGGGCGATTTTTCGAGTTGTCGATGAAGATGATTTGGTGTGCAAAGTGCCGATGGAAAGTATGGGTTTTCGTCATGTGGGGCAAGAATACGTGCTAAAGGGCTCGCCATTTCGGATTTCTTGGGACATGTTTTTGAACCCCGCCAAGGCACTTGCAGATCATGCACCAATTAACTACGTGATGCGACTTCAATAGCGATAAGGATGGGGGCTAAATTAATATTTTTGCATTGTGTAATTGAGATCTTTTAATCTACCTCAGCAAAAAACAAACACTCGCGGTACAGAATCAAAGGATTTGATCTGACGTTTGTTGTTCTCTGGCAATTCAGTTGTATGATGTCATTACCTGCAAAACGCTATGGCGATTTCATCGATTGAGTTTCCACCATTAGGAGTGACAAGATGCGGCGAACACACCTACGACGCATGTGTGCGGCAGTTGGCTTATTGATGCTGAATGCTAGTGGGTTAGCCCTCGCGCAAGGCACTTCTAAAGCAGTCTCCCCCCCGGCCAGAATTTACTCTATTTCCATCGTCCCTCAATACAATGTAGTGCAATTGCATACCGAATGGGCGCCACTGATTGCGCGTATTTCAAAGGAATCTGGCGTCTCGCTACAGTTAGTCCTGCCCAAAACGATCCCCCAATTTGAGAGTACTGTGTTAGCCGGTGAACCGGATTTCGCGTTTATGAACCCTTACCACGCGGTGATGGCTAAACGCGCGCAATCCTATGTGCCAGTCTTGCGGGATGCGAAAGCGTTGAAGGGTATCTTAGTGGTGCGGAGTGACAGCAGCATTAAGAACATTAAGGAATTAGAAGCAAAAGCCATCGGCTTTCCTGCACCAAATGCTTTTGGCGCCTCTTTGTATATGCGTGCCTTGCTGACTTCTGAACAGATCCAATTTCATCCCCAATTCTTGACCACACATGGCAATGTTTATCGCAGCGTGTTAAACGGCTCGGTTGCAGCTGGTGGCGGTGTCAATACAACGTTTAACGACGAGCCCGCCGAAGTTAAATCGCAATTACGAATTTTGTACCAAACGCCAGAATCTGCATCGCATCCCCTAGTGGCGCACCCGCGAGTTCCTAGTGAAATTGTGAAAGCGGTTCGCGAAGCGTTCTTTCATTTGTCAAAAGATCCTGAAGGACAAAGAATGCTGAGCGATATTCGCGTTCCCCAGCCGGTGGCTGCAGACTATCAAAGGGATTATTTTCCGCTTGAAAAATTGAAAATTGAGAAGTTCGTGATTTTAGAGAAGGAGTAGGCGATGCGCGCACTTCTTGATGCGATTCAATTGCGGCGGTTTTTACCCTACCGCATGGTGTCGCAATTGATGTTCCTGGTTGGTGTGTCGGTCGCCCTGTCGGCCTTGATCGCTGGTAGTGTGTTTACCTACGCATCGATAAAGCGTTCGCGCGAAGTGGCTGATGAGCAGATTCTGTATTTGGGAAAAAGCATCTCTACAATTGCAACAGGCCTATTGATCAACCGAGATGTTGCCGGGCTTGAAGATCTTTTGCGCACCAACGCACGTTTGCCTTATATCGAATCAATTTTGATTGCAGACACCAGCCACCGCCCGGTCACAAGTGTGATAAAGCGAGATGAAAAGATAATGGCCTCGTATGATATGACGCCAGTGTCTCCTACGCGCTTGATGGAAGTGCAAAGCTTGGAAAACGATCAGAAGTCAGTACGTCGCATGTTTTTTGGTTTGATTGAATTGCAGGAGCACTACGAAATTTGGTTACCGATTGAAGCAGGCACGCAAGTCGGTGTATTGCGCTTGCGTTATAGCGTTGAGGAAGTAAATAGTGCGATTATGAGCCGTTGGGGCTATGCGGTAATGTTTGCTTTGATTTTGACCTCAGTAGTTTTGTTATTGCTATATTTACTGTTGCGTGCGCCGATGAAGGCATTATCGAACATCACCGCATTTGCAAGCTTGTCAGCCGTGAAGGCGAGTCGACAGATTCCTGTTTATTCCGGTACCAAAGAAATCTCAGAGCTAGCAACAGCCTTGAATCGTTTGTCGATTACGATACGTTCGCATGAGCAAAATCTATCCGATAGGATGGCGCAGAACCAGACTATTCTGGATAACCTGGCCGATGGTATTTTAGTACTCGATAGCGATGGATCTATCCGCTCGTGTAATGCGGCAATTAGCCGCATATTCGGAGGAGAGCATCGAGATTTAATTGGCCAGAATGTCGATCGACTTATCCCATCGGCGGCGGTGAGTAATAAGACCGCCTATTTATATGATTTTGTGGAGCGCAGCCATTCTAAGCTCAATGCCATCGGGATGGAGATTGAAGCTTGTCGTTTGAACGGAGAACGCTTTCCAGCTGACCTTGCATTATCGAAAACGACAGATCATGGCGAACCGATTTTTATTGGCATTATTCGTGATATTTCAGAACGTCGTCGACTCGATCGATTGAAGTCCGAGTTTGTTGCAACGGTTAGCCATGAACTTCGCACTCCATTAACTTCGATCCACGGCTCGCTTAAATTGGTCGAGAATGGAGTGATGGGTGAGATACCGGCAGAAGCCAAAAAATTGGTTGGCTTGGCACAGAAAAATAGTTCGCGTTTAATCCTTTTAATTAATGACTTGTTGGATATGGAAAAACTGGTGGCCGGCAAGATGCCCATCCACTTGGTAAATCTAGATTTAATTTCTGTCGTAAAGCAATCGCTTGCTGACAACGCAGGTTACGCTAGTAACTATCATGTGCAGTATGCCTTCACGAGTGGGCTTGATAAACTTGACGTGAATGCGGATGCCGCCCGTTTGGCTCAGGTTTTGGCGAATATCTTATCGAATGCGGCTAAATTTTCGAACGGCGCACCGAAAGTAGAGGTAAGGGTCAGTGAAGGCAATCAAACTGCCTTGGTTGAGATTGAAGACTATGGGCAAGGAATCCCAGCAGATTTTCAGGGTGAGATATTCAACGCCTTCGCGCAAGCAAATAATGGAAATACGCGGCAGCAAGGTGGCACTGGACTTGGGCTCAAAATTAGTAAAGCATTGATAGAAGCGATGGGTGGGCAAATAGGTTTTACTACTCAGGAGGGTCTTGGCACAACGTTTTGGTTTACCTTACCATTGGCCTATGACGATCCGGGATCGGGAATCTAAATAAGTGTGACTAAGTCACTTAGTGTTATTCATCACTAGCTATGTAGTCCTGAATCAATCACTGTTTTGAAGGAGTGCTATGTATATTCCACCAGGTTTCAACACGGTGACGCCGTATATGTTTGTGAAAGATGCGCATCAATTCGTCGACTTCTTAGTGCGTGGCTTAGATGGCTTTGAGGTTCATCGCTCACTACGTAAAGATGGTTGCATTGCAAATGCACAGATCGCAATCGGCACGTCGACCTTTATGGTCAGTGAGTGTTCGGCGGAATTCCCCGCGATGCCAGCTTCCTACTATTTGTATGTTGAAAATGCAGATGAGAGTGTTGCGCGTGCATTGAACTATGGTGCGACCCTGATTATGACGGTGGCGGACATGCCGTACGGCGATAGGCAAGGTGGAGTGCGCGATGCGTTTGGCAACTTGTGGTGGATCTCGCAACGCTTAGTGAAAGGCGGATATCAAATCTGAGTTAATGTGCATGTGAGTGAACCCCATTCCTTGCGATTAGCAATCAATTGCCGTCACGAGGAAATGTTGCGGTAAATGGTAAGCTTGACTACCGTGCTCAAGCATGGCCTAAGTCAACTAGAATGCCCCCAATTCGAAACAAATTGTTGAAGTTGGGAGTTCATGTGGCAGAGTTAGTGATTGCAGTGTTGGAGCTACTTCTCGAGTTGCTCATAGAAGTTGGGCTAAATTGGCCAGTCGCCGAAGCCGATCCTGCAAATCGCCGACACATCACTCTTTCTCTATTTTGGCAATGTTTTCTATATGCAGTCATCGGCTGCTTATTGGCTGCAATAAGTTTGTACTTTTTTCCTTTCACATGGATTAAAAATCCTCAACTCCAAGTATTGAACCTGCTGTTGGCACCGGTTCTCGCTGCTTTGGCGGCCTATTGGTTCACCAAGAAAGAATTGGTGAGTTCAAGCTTTATCTCTCCTAGCACGCGGGCGTGGAAATCGTACTGCCTTACGCTCGCTTTGGTACTGGTTCGTTATACCTTTGGGAAACATGCCTGAGCGAGTTCGTTCAGGCCCTACAATCCTAAGTTAATCAGTATGAACTTAAAGTGGTCTTAGTGTCTCTAAGTGAAAGTCGAACGAGCTTCTGTATCTCAACGCTCAAACTTTGGCCCTATTTCAGATAAAAATAAGTGTTTTTTTGATAAATTTTGTCTTAAATTGCTGACTCAAGGTTCATTTATTTTTAAAATATTTTGCAGTGCAAAAATATTTAATTTGGTTATTTGAGTTTTTATAGAATAAAAGTTTGCTATTTATATTTTTTAGGACATTTTATTATTTCCTTACATTTTTGTTAGTTTGTGTGCCGAGCTGATTTTCTCGTTCTGGTTTACAATTTCACCTTTCCTTTTTCAATTACTGCCGTGCCCAATTTAGTCGAAATTCGTGATTTGCAGTTCTCTTATGGTGGTCGGACTATCTTGTCTGGACTCAACATGGATTTCCCACGCGGTAAAGTTGTTGCGGTTATGGGCGGTTCTGGTTCGGGCAAAACGACGATTTTGCGCTTAATTGGTGGACAAATTACACCCCAGCATGGCCATGTCGCTGTCGATGGCCAGATCGTTCATGGATTGGATACGGATGGGCTGTATGCGCTGCGTCGTAAGATGGGCATGTTGTTCCAGCATGGCGCTTTGTTCACGGATTTGAGCGTGTTTGAAAACGTCGCATTTCCATTGCGCGAACACAGTCAATTGCCAGAATCAATGTTGCATGATCTAGTGCTGATGAAGCTGAATGCAGTTGGTTTGCGTAATGCGGCAAAACTGAAGCCTTCTGAAATCTCTGGGGGGATGGCGCGTCGGGTTGCATTGGCGCGTGCAGTTGCTTTAGATCCTCAGCTGATTATGTACGACGAACCCTTTGCGGGTCTCGACCCCATCTCGATGGGGGTGACAGCGACCTTGATTCGTAATTTAAACAATGCCCTTGGTTCGACCAGTATTTTGGTGTCACACGACGTGCACGAGACTTTTGTGATCGCTGATTACGTGTACTTTCTATCGCAAGGAAAAATTGTGGCACAAGGTACGCCGAAAGAAATGTTGGAATCGACAGACCCTTATGTGAAACAGTTTGTCCATGCAGAGCATGATGGCCCAGTACCTTTCCATTATCCAGGCAAATCTTTGGCCGACGATATTGGTTTGAATTCTTTGCCGGGAGATAAACTATGATCGGCGGCCTCATCAATTTGGTTGGCCGAGTAGGACAATCCACGCGCGAGACGGTCGAAAATGTCGGGCATGCGGCACGCAGCTTTGTCAGTATCGTTCTAAGCGCAACAGGCTTGTGGCGTCGCCCACAGCTGATAGCTGATCAAGTCCATTTCATCGGCAATTACTCACTGGTGATTATTGCGATCTCGGGTTTATTTGTTGGGTTCGTGTTGGGTTATCAGGGTTATTACACACTGAATAAATACGGATCGGAAGAAGCACTCGGTTTGTTAGTCGCTTTGTCCTTGGTACGTGAACTAGGTCCGGTGGTGACTGCTTTGCTATTTGCCGGGCGTGCTGGCACTTCTTTGACAGCCGAGATTGGTTTGATGAAGGCAGGCGAACAATTGGCCGCAATGGAAATGATGGCAGTCAATCCATTGCAACGTGTGATCGCTCCGCGTTTTATCGGCGGCATTATCGCTATGCCGATTTTGACGCTGATTTTTAATGCCATGGGCATCATTGGTGGTTATTTGGTTGGTGTAGTCTTGATTGGTGTTGATAGCGGTTCTTTCTGGTCGCAAATGCAAGCTGGCGTCGACATCTGGAAAGATCTTGGCAATGGCATTATCAAGAGTATCGTATTCGGATTCGCGGCAACTTTCGTCGCGCTGTACCAAGGGTATGAAGCAACACCAACGCCAGAAGGCGTATCTCGTGCGACAACACGCACGGTGGTGATCTCGTCCTTATTAGTTTTGTGGCTGGACTTCCTATTAACAGCTTGGATGTTCCAGTAATTTAGATTGTTTGCTAGTGAATGGCGCGTTGCCATTGTTGACTGAGCGCAGAGGTAAAGTATGCAAAAGAAATCAATTGATGTTTGGGTAGGTTTGTTCGTTTTGTTAGGTGCCGCGGCATTGCTATTTTTAGCATTGAAGGCTGGCAATATGAGCAGTCTTTCCTTCGATAAAACTTACGACGTGATCACCAAGTTTGACAACATCGGTGGCTTAAAGCCAAACGCTGCGGTCAAGAGTGCGGGTGTAGTTGTTGGTCGCGTTGGTGAAATTCGTTTTGACGATAAAAGTTTTCAAGCGACTGTCGTTTTGAAAATGGAGAAACGCTATAGCTTCCCTAAAGACACTTCAGCCAAGATTTTGACTGCGGGTCTGTTAGGTGAACAGTACATCGGTTTAGAGGCTGGTGGCGATGTAAATAATTTGGCGTCAGGTGATAGGATCAAGATGACGCAGTCTGCAGTGGTGCTGGAAAACTTGATTAGTCAGTTTTTGTTCAGTAAAGCTGCGGAAGGGAAGGACGAGAAGAAATGAGTTGGACTGCATCATTGAATATGCTGAGAGGCTTGCGAGGTCTGAGTTTGCGATTAGGTGTGATCTTGGTATTGGCACTAGGTATGAGTGCTTGTACGACGGTCACAAAGGTTAAGACTAAGGCATTAGCAACCTTGGAAAAAGTCAGTGAAACTACAGGTATTGGTAACAACCCTGACGATCCTCTCGAAGGTTTTAACCGCTCTATGTTTTCGTTCAACGAAAGCTTAGATTCCTCCGTGATCAAACCAGTGGCGCAGGCCTACCAAACTGTCACGCCAAGTATCGTCAAAACCGCCGTCGGTAATTTTTTTAGCAACGCGGGTGACGTATGGACTGCAGTGAATAATGTTCTGCAAGGGAATTTTGCCGATGGTGCCAACGATTTCATGCGTTTCGCCATTAATACCACCGTTGGTATTGGTGGTTTGATCGACGTCGCGAGTGCGGGCGGTATGCCCAAGCATCAAGCTGATTTTGGGCAAACCTTAGGCGTATGGGGAGTGCCAGCAGGGCCCTATGTGGTACTGCCTATCTTAGGGCCCTCGACCTTGCGGGATACGATCGCCACCCCAATCGATTTTAAGGGTGACTTATTGTATTCGCGAAGTTCGGTCGCATTTAGGAATACGACTTCGGTCTTGAGGATTATTGATAAACGTGCAGGCGCGCTCGATGCGGTGAACCTGATTGAAGAGGCGGCACTGGACAAGTATGTGTTCATTCGTGGCGCCTATTTGCAACGACGCGAAAGCCAAATCCATAAAGATGATCAGGAATAGTCGATCGCTGATGGACGGTGGATTGTAGATTGCATCCTCGGTCAACCAAAGTGATCGCCAGATTGTTTATAGAAGAGTGTAAAGAGTAGTGAGGCGGTGTTTAAAAATAGCCCGCATCTTTTCCTAATTTGAGAAAGAAGACGATGAAAAAATTAAGTCAGATTTTTGTGAGCTTGTGTTTAGGTTTGGGTTTAACGTTTGCAGCGGTTTCCGCCAAAGCGGCAGATGAAGCGCCAGATCAATTGGTGAAACGTTTGAGTACCGAGATTATTGATGCTGCCAAAACGGACAAAGATATCCAAAACGGTAATCGTAAGCGCATTGATGAATTAGTCGAAACTAAAGTGTTGCCACATATCGATTTCAATCGCATGACTGCTTTAGCCGTCGGTAAAAGCTGGCGTGATTCCACACCAGAACAGCAAAAACAATTGATCAACGAATTCCGTACTTTGTTGATCCATACTTATTCTGGTGCGATCACACAGATTCGTGATCAACGCGTTGAATTTAAACCATTCCGTGCAGCTGCAGATGATACTGAAGTCGAAGTGAAAAGCTTGGTGATTCAGTCTCGTGGTGAACCTTTGCAATTGAACTATCGCTTGGAAAAAACAGCCAACGGTTGGAAAATTTTCGACATCAATGTATTGGGTGCATGGTTGGTAGAGACCTATAAAGGTAGCTTTGCTGCTGAAATTAGCAAATCCGGCGTCGATGGTTTGATCAAAACATTGACAGAAAAAAATAAGAAATTGGCTAGCGCGAAGAAGTAATTCTCGCTAACAGAAATGTAATGGGACTTGCGCCTACTTTGCGCAAGTTCCATGAAAGCTTTGGAGCACGAAATGGTCTTGACCGAACAAGAACTGAATTTAAGCAATGCGGTGACAGTGTCACAAGCAGGCCTACGTGCGATTGAAGCTGGCAGTGCAGAAATTGACCTCTCCTCTTTGCAAAATGTGGATTCTTCCGCAGTGGCGGTCATGCTTTCATGGCAACGTCATGCACAAGCAAAACAACGTTCTTTGAGCTTCACTGGCGTACCTGCTAGTTTGCAAAGTTTGATCGCTTTGTATGGCTTGCAAGACTTCTTCCATGTACTTCCTGTCGCCTCCGCCGAGCGACATTGAACCTGTCTATACAATTGCCCCTGGCGTGCTAAGCTTTTTTTTGCTGCTCGTAAAAAGTCCAGCGTCTCTGCCTAAGTGGCGACAAAATCCCCTATAATCGAGAGTTTTCGCGACAAATGTCGTGCAAATTGCTGTTGGAAAAGCTCTCGAGAGCATTTGAATCGAAGAATAGATCGATTCCTCCCTTTGAAACTACCAGCACTTCGGTGCGCAATCGGTGTGTAACGCCATATGGCTGCAATACAAATTAGCAATGTAGAAAAATCCTACCAGTCTGCGGGCAAACGCTTGCAAGCTTTGGGTGGTGTTTCGCTGCAAATTGAGCAAGGCGAATTTTTTGGTTTGCTGGGTCCTAATGGCGCAGGCAAGACCTCTTTAATTTCGATTATTGCGGGATTGAATCGTGCGGATTCTGGCACGGTGTTGGTCGAAGGCCATGACGTCGTTAAAGACTATCGCGATGCTCGCCGCAATTTGGGTGTGGTGCCGCAAGAATTGGTGTTCGATCCTTTCTTTACTGTGCGTGAGACCTTGCGTTTGCAGTCGGGCTATTTTGGTATCAAGAATAATGATGCTTGGATCGACGAGATCATGGAGAACTTAGATCTCACGAATAAAGCCGATGCCAATATGCGCGCGTTATCGGGCGGTATGAAGCGACGTGTCTTGGTGGCGCAGGCTTTGGTGCACAAACCACCAGTCATCGTGCTCGATGAGCCAACCGCTGGTGTTGATGTGGAATTGCGCCAAACCTTATGGAAGTTTATTTCACGTTTGAACCGTGAAGGACACACGATCGTCCTCACTACGCATTACCTCGAAGAAGCACAGGCATTGTGCAATCGCGTCGCGATGTTGAAGGCTGGCAAGGTAGTGGCACTCGACAGCATGTCGGCGCTTATCAAGCGAATTTCTGGTTCGCAAATCAAAGTGCAATTGGCACAAGGTGAACTGCCCGCAAGTTTGCAGCATCTCTTGATTGCGGCAGAGACCAACGCAGCGCAACGTCAATACGTATTGCGTGTGACGCATCACGATGAAATCGAGCCTATCTTGGCGAGCTTGCGTACTTCTGGCTGCATACTCGAAGATCTGCAAATTCAACAGGCCGATCTGGAAGATGTGTTCTTACAGATCATGGGCAGCGATAAAGGAGAAGTGCAATGATAGGCTTCCAAACTTTATTTTATAAAGAGGTGCTGCGTTTTTGGAAAGTCGCAACGCAAACGATTACAGCGCCTATCATGACTGCCATGATGTACCTGTTGATTTTTGGCCAAGCGCTTGATGGTCACGTCAAGGTTCATGGCGTAAGCTACATGGCGTTCTTGATTCCTGGCTTGGTGATGATGAGTGTGTTGCAAAATGCGTTTGCCAATGCTTCGTCTTCATTGATTCAATCGAAGGTGACAGGCAATCTGGTCTTTATCATGTTGCCACCGTTGTCGCACTGGGAGATGTTTTCAGCTTATGTGTTGGCTGCGGTCGTGCGCGGCGTAGCAGTTGGCCTGGGCGTTTTTGTGGTCACAGCTTGGTTTGCACATTTAAGTTTCGCATCACCATTATGGATTGTGCTGTTTGCCTTTTTGGGCGCAGCGGTACTCGGCACCATGGGTTTGATCGCAGGCATTTGGGCAGAGAAATTTGATCAATTGGCAGCGTTCCAAAATTTTGTGATCGTACCTTTGACCTTTCTGTCTGGGGTGTTTTACTCGATCGAATCTTTGCCGCCAGTCTGGAAAACCATTTCGAGTTTGAATCCATTTTTCTATATGATCGATGGATTCCGTTATGGGTTTTCGGGGCAGTCTGATGTCTCACCTATGCATAGCTTGATCTTTGTCACGGGCTTTTTGTTGGTGCTGGCGAGCTTGGCACTGTATATGCTCCGTAGTGGCTATAAATTGCGACATTGAACGGTTTCGAAAACAAGAAACAAGAGAAGAGTTAGTGTGAATAAAATAGACTCCCAATTGATTCAACGAGTCGATCTTTTGAAAGTAAGTATCGTGTTACCTACACCTGAACAAGTAAAAAACTATATCGCAGCTGGCTTAGAGTGCACTCACCTTGAGGTAGAGGGCGACGGTCAACATTTCACGGCAGTGATCGTATCTGAAGCCTTCGCTGGCAAACGCCTGATTCAGCGTCACCAACTGGTTTACGCCGCGCTTGGCGATCGCATGCGTGAAGAAATTCACGCTTTGTCGATGAAAACTTTAACTCCTGAAGAATTTAAATAAGCATGGATAAATTACTGATCACAGGCGGCAATCGCCTCAATGGCGATATCGCAATCTCTGGTGCAAAAAATGCAGCTTTGCCGATTTTATGTGCAGGCCTGCTGACGGCAGGTGATGTCGCTTTGCAGAATGTGCCAGCGCTGCAAGACGTTGCCACTATGCTTAAATTGTTGAAGCAGATGGGCTTGCAAGTCACTGAAGAGAATGGTGTGGTAACTTTGAATGGTGCCAATATCGATAAACTCGAAGCGCCGTACGACTTGGTGAAAACCATGCGTGCGTCGATTTTGGTATTGGGTCCGTTGCTGGCACGTTTCGGTGAAGCGAAAGTGTCTCTGCCAGGTGGCTGTGCGATTGGCTCACGTCCAGTGGATCAGCATATCAAAGGCCTGCAGGCCATGGGTGCTGAAATCACAATCGAAGCTGGTTATATTCATGCCAAAGCAAAGCGTTTACGGGGCGCTCGTATTGTTACCGATATGATCACCGTTACCGGAACCGAAAATCTCTTGATGGCTGCGACCTTAGCTGATGGTGAAACCGTGCTCGAAAACGCAGCGCGTGAACCTGAAGTAACCGATCTCGCTAATTTATTGGTGGCGATGGGAGCAAAAATTACTGGCATTGGTACTGATCGCTTGGTTATCCAAGGTGTGGAATCATTGCACGGTGCAAGCCATACGGTGATCGCCGATCGTATTGAAACAGCGACTTTCTTGTGCGCGGTTGCGGCAACCGGCGGTGATATTACTGTTCGCAACACGCGCAGTGATATTTTGGATGTGGCTTTAGATAAATTACGTGAAGCAGGCGTCATTATCACCACAGGTCCAGATTGGATCCGTGCGCAAATGAGTGGGCGTCCAAAAGCAGT
>CANHZI010000068.1 GCA_947464955.1 Oxalobacteraceae bacterium | reverse complement strand
GCCGCATTGGAAAAGAAGAAGGATGACGATGAAGCCTGTGGTGAAATCGAAACGGCGCATCCTGGCTATCTTGGCTCGCAAGATACCTTCTATGTGGGTAACCTTAAAGGCGTGGGCCGTATCTACCAACAGACCTATGTTGATACCTATAGTAAAGTCGCTCATTGCAAGCTCTACACCACCAAAACCCCGATCACGGCGGCTGATTTACTCAACGATAAAGTGTTACCGTTCTATGAAGCCAATGAGCTTTCTGTACTGCGTGTCTTGACGGATCGAGGTACGGAATTTTGCGGTAAAGTTGAACAACATGACTACCAACTTTATTTGGCTATCAACGATATTGATCACACCAAAACGAAAGCGATGTCGCCACAAACCAATGGTATTTGCGAACGATTCCATAGAACTATTTTGCAGGAATTCTATCAAGTGACGTTCCGTAAAAAGATCTATACGACGCTCGATGAATTACAAAAAGACCTGGACGCTTGGCTCATTTACTATAACAATGAACGAACTCATCAAGGCAAAATGTGCTGCGGCAGAACGCCAATGGATACTTTGCTTGAAGGGAAATTGATTTGGGTTGAAAAGAATTTGACTCAAATCTAATCTGACAGACACCCTAGAAAAACTGGTAACTGTCAGATCGGGTATGAGCTAATACACCTTACGGAATGGCCAATTGGTACGTATCGCTTCATTTCCTCTATCAGTGGCGTGTTTGACGATGATTTTCTTATTCTTGATGCAAATGCCTAAACTCACAAATACCTTTGACACTACGCGCGATTCAATTCACTGGTAAACACTCCGTTGATTGTTCTGTAGATTTTGCTGGATCAAATGTGTATAGGTAACGGTCTCAAGTTCTTGTTTTTGATTGACTTCGCTGCAGTTTTGGTGGCAGGCGGTTGAGCAACCGATCTTTTCCGCTTCTAGCGATGCCAATTGTGCCTCACAGAAAATGGAAAAAGAAAGCTTCGCTGTTTGAGGTGTAGCAGGGGTTTCGAGGTGCATGCACCTCGCCTGTGAAACGGTTTTCGCTTGCAAGCGAAAACTCCTAGAGCAAAGCCGAAGGCGAGTTTCGAAGCTTTCCCATTTTTTGTGACGCATAATTGGGAACCCGCAGGGCATCGATAGTGCGGTCGCCTTTTTTGGGTTACCTTTTTTGGCGAAGCAAAAAAGGTAACTGGCTGTCGGGCCACCCCCGACCAGTGAACAAGGAAGTTAGCTCAGGTCGCGTAGTAAGCCAAACATGAAAAGAAAATCACAACGCCAAACCATCTGGCTCTTCGACCTAGACAACACCCTTCACAACGCCAGCAAGGCTGTGTTCCCCGCCATCGCCAATAACATGACCCGCTATATCGCTAAAGTCATCGCCAATGAACAAGGCGAGGTCGACATGGAACACGTCAATCATTTGCGCACAGAATATCTAAGACGCTATGGCGCGACCTTGAAGGGCATGGTGATACATCACGGTGTTAAAGAAGAAGAGTTTTTGCGTGAGGCCCATCGCTTTGAAAACCTCGAACAACTCTTGCACTTAGAGCGTGGTGTGGCGAGAGTGCTTAAGACTTTGCCTGGTAAGAAAATTCTATTTACGAATGCACCGCAGCAGTATTCAAAACAAGTGATGCGCCAGCTCAATTTACATAAAGATTTCGCTGGTCATATTTCGATTGAAACGATGCGTGTGCATGGCAAGTCGCATCCTAAACCGAGCAAAGCCTATTTGCGTAAATTGCTAGCGCAGCACGGTTGGCACCCACGTCAATGCATTTTGGTCGAGGATAGTGTGGCGAATTTACAAGCGGCCAAGCGAATTGGCTTGCGTACCGTGATGATTACGGGGCATGGACAACATGTGGTGCAGAAAAGTGTTACAGCCAGCGCCGATATCACAGTAAAATCGGTATTTCAGTTAGCGCGTCTGTTCAAACACAAAGTCTGAAGCCGCGTTGGAGCTGAGTGTGACAAAAAAATCAGGAAAGACCATGTCGATAACCAAACCAGGTGAACGTAAGCTGCAGATTTTGCAGGCGCTAGCGGGAATGTTGGAGAACCCCAAGGGCGAGAAGATTACGACGGCTGCCTTGGCGGCAAAAATTGATGTGTCCGAAGCGACACTGTATCGTCATTTCGCCAGCAAGGCGCAAATGTTCGAAGGCTTGATCGAGTTTATTGAATCAACAATTTTTGGTTTGATCAATCAAATTACGGTGCAAGACAAAGAAGGTCTTTCACAAGCGCACAATATCAGCATGATGTTATTGAGTTTTGCTGAACGTAACCCTGGTATGACGCGGGTGTTGATTGGCGATGCGCTGGTCAATGAAGACGAGCGTTTGCAGGTGCGCATGAATCATTTAATGGATCGCTTAGAGCTCGCGTATAAACAATGTTTGCGTCAAGCCGCTGTGCTGGGCCAAATCCCTGAAACTGAAGTGGCGATTCGTTCTAATTTGCTGGTGAGCTTTGTCTTGGGACGTTGGCAACGATTTGCTAAAACAGGCTTTAAGGCGCAGCCGACCGAGCACGCGCAAGCGCAACTTGCGGTCTTGCTTTAATTAGCATCTGAATCTAATACGATTAGTTTTCCACGTAAGAGATTGAAGGCTTCCTCTGTGAAGCTGGCGAGCTCAGTCGATTTAATCTTGATACTGATCTCTGCTTTATCCGCATAATTGACTGCTTCAATCACGGCTTTGCGTTGTTCACATAAGCGACGTAGCTGCGATTCATCTGCGAATTCAACAGCGAAGCGGGCCTCACTCAAGATTTCGATAGGAATCAATACTGCGTTTTTGAAAGCATCTGAAATCGCCTGTCCGTAAGCGCGAGTGAGTCCGCCTGCACCAAGCTTGATGCCGCCCCAATAGCGCACCACGACCGCTAAAACATTGAACAATTCTTTGTGTACCAAGACGTTGTACATCGGTTTGGCAGCGGTGCCAGACGGTTCGCCGTCGTCGTCAAGGCCGGAGTCACCTTCGCACAGCAAGACCCAACACACATGCACGGCGTTAGGGTGCTCAGCGCGTAACTTCGCCAGCAAAGTTTGCGCTTCAGATCGGCTATAGATGGGATAGAGTTGACCAAGAAAACGACTTTTCTTGATCTCGAGTTCGGCAAAGACTGCCGATTTGAGTTGATACATAGATGACTTCAAAAGTGCCGGAGGTTTGGGCCCCGGCACAGTAATAAAACTTATTGGATGACGAAGTTTTCGAAGAAAACGTCACTCACACCTTCATGTTCTTTGGCCTTGAGTGCCTTATTGATTTTCTCGCGTAATTCTTCGACCAATGCTCTCTTGCCGTCAGACGATTGCACATCAGCAGATTCTTTACTGCTGAGAGTCATAATAACAACGTGGCGAACCACCGGCATATAGGTTTTCACTTTGTCTGCTACCTCGGTTGCGGTAACCTGCAAAGTAATAACGGCTTGAAGATAGCGATCGAAACTCGATAAGTTCACCACGAAAGGTTCTAAGTGCGCGGTCGGCGCACCCGCGGCACTCGCACTGGCGCTACCTCCACTATTGGCCGAAGCACTAGCGGAATAAGCAAGCATTCCAACGAACATCGTGATGATTGCTAGTGTGCGCTTGTATCGAAGAATCATTGCTTACTCCTTTTTGCTTGACGCTGGTTGAGGGTGATTAATGCGGCAGTGCTAGCCTAACATTAGACAGTCAGTGGTTTGTAACGAATACGTTTCGGTTTAGCACCTTCTTCACCTAAACGCTTCTTCTTATCGGCTTCATATTCTTGATAATTGCCGTCGAAGAAGGTCACTTGAGAGTTACCTTCGAAAGCCAAGATGTGTGTTGCGATACGATCTAAGAACCAACGATCGTGTGAAATCACCATCACGCTGCCGGCGAATTCCAGCAAAGCATCTTCAAGTGCGCGCAGCGTTTCAACGTCAAGATCATTCGACGGTTCATCGAGTAGAAGTACGTTACCACCTTGTAGCAAAGTCTTCGCCAAATGCAAACGACCGCGTTCACCACCAGAGAGATTGCCAACAATCTTTTGTTGATCACCACCTTTAAAATTGAAGCGTCCAAGGTAGGCGCGTGATGGCATTTCGAAACGACCAACGGTCAAAATGTCAGCGCCATTGGCGACATCTTCAAAAACGGTTTTCGTATTTCCAAGGTCTTCACGAGACTGATCCACCAAAGAAATTTTCGCAGTTTGACCGAGGGCGACTTCACCACTATCAGGTTGCTCCAACCCTTTAATCATTTTGAACAAAGTCGATTTACCCGCACCGTTAGGACCGATGATGCCGACGATCGCTCCTGGAGGAATCTTGAAGCTCAGATTGTCGATCAAGAGACGATCACCAAAAGCTTTGCTGACGTTTTTAAATTCGATGACTTCATTACCTAAGCGTTCTGCAACAGGAATAAAAATCTCCTGTGTTTCATTACGTTTTTGGTATTCATGTTCGCTCATTTCATTGAAGCGCGCCAAACGTGCCTTACTCTTTGCTTGACGTGCTTTAGGATTTTGGCGAGACCATTCCAACTCTTTTTGTAAAGCACGTTGGCGTGCAGATTCGGTGGCTTCTTCTTGTTTCAAACGTGCTTGTTTTTGATCAAGCCAAGAAGAATAGTTGCCTTTCCAAGGAATACCTGCACCACGATCCAATTCCAAGATCCATTCGGCGGCATTGTCGAGGAAGTAGCGATCATGGGTAATCGCGACAACGGTACCAGGGAAGCGCAACAAGAATTGTTCCAACCAATCAACGGATTCCGCATCCAAATGGTTGGTTGGTTCGTCGAGCAGCAACATATCAGGTTTGGAAAGCAACAAGCGGCACAATGCTACACGACGCTTTTCACCACCGGATAACACGCCGATCTTGGCATCCCATGGTGGCAAGCGCAAAGCATCAGCGGCCATTTCTAATTGCAATTCCACATTATCACCAGCGGAAGCTGAAATAATGGCTTCCAAGCGAGCTTGCTCATTTGCCAGCGCGTCGAAGTCCGCATTTTCGTCAGCGTAAGCGGCATACACTTCTTCTAGTTTTGCTTTGGCTTCGAACACTTCGCCGAGCGCGCTTTCAACCGCTTGACGTACCGTTTGTTCCGGGTCAAGTTGCGGTTCTTGTGGCAGGTAACCGATATTCAGGTTAGGCATCGGTACTGCTTCACCTTGGATATCTTTATCGATACCCGCCATAATTTTCAACAGTGAAGATTTACCGGAGCCGTTCAAACCCAAGACGCCAATTTTGGCGCCAGGGAAAAAGGAAAGCGAAATATCTTTCAGAATTTGACGTTTCGGCGGCACGATTTTGCCGACGCGGTTCATGGTATAGACGTAATTGGCCATTTTTTTGAGGTTTTTTTGTAGTTGATGCGAATCTTCTAAGGATACCGCAAGAGGAACCTAAAAAGCGTCAAAAAAGAGGTCAGATAGGCAAAAAATTACTTTGGTTAAATATTGAAAAATTTCGGCATACGTCTTTCAAACGCCTATATTGGAAGTTCTTGTAGCGGAAATGGCGTGTGATTTGCGCCACTGTTACAACAAAAAATGAATATTTCAGATGGGAAAGATGATTCACTTGCTCTGTTTCGCCATATAAAGTTAATATGAGCGCAAAGCGCCTGTCGAAGTCAAAGCCGCGGTTTTTGACAACTTTCCCGCCCAGACTGCGGAAACTGTTCTATATTACGATTTTGCTAAAATTATGATTTTAGCTAGATAGAGGAATCGTTTTTGTAGCTGGCACTTGGCGAACGTGAGATATTTGTACTTGTGTTCAATTGATGCTGTGCCTTAAATAGTACATATGGAATCAATTATCAAACATTTGATGGAAATTACAGGGCATCGTGACCACGATCTTCTGAACATTTCCGTGATCTCCGCTTTGAGTGAGCTGACCAATGCGGGTCGCGCACGTGTCCTCGATATCTTGCATGTCGGCGAAAAGACTTTCGTTAAGCCACAGATTACGATTGTCAAAGGCAAACTCGCTCCATCCGAGGAAATGTCTGGTGTGGTATCACCTGAGGTGCCTGTTGAGCAGTTTCCACAGCTAGCAGAAGCGCTTGGCAAGCATGAAAGCGTGGCTGAATTTCTGGATGCGAATGGTGACCGTACCATCTGGTTGCCAGTGTGGATGAATGAGAAGGTCAATGTCTGCCTTGAAATTCTCAATCCAGCAAACTACACCGAAAACACCAAAGAAGTCATGGGCGGTATCTTGGTGGTGTATCGAAATTTCCAAAATCTCCTCGATTACTCGGAACGAGATTCCCTCACCGGCCTGCTCAATCGCAAGACTTTCGACGACAATTTCTCTAAGATTCTACGCACCAGTGTACAGAAACAGAGTTTGATCGACGCTGAAAAAGGCGACGTCGAGGTAGAGCGTCGTCATAGTGACCGCGAAAAGCAGCATTGGTTGGCCGTATTGGATATCGACCATTTCAAACGCGTCAACGATCAGTTTGGTCATTTGTATGGTGATGAAGTCTTGATTTTGGTCGCCAATTTGATGCGCTCCTCGTTCCGTCCAACCGACAAATTATTCCGTTTCGGTGGTGAAGAGTTTGTGATCTTGTTACGTTCAACGTCGAAAGAAGACGCGAAGATGATTTTCGAGCGCTTCCGTGAAAATGTGGCGCGTTATCCTTTCCCACAAGTGGGCACTGTTACGATTAGTATTGGTTTCGCCCATATCGATCCATTCGAACCAGCGGTAGGTATCATTGGTCGCGCCGATCAAGCCTTATACTTCGCTAAGAGCAATGGACGTAATCGCGTTTGCCACTATGAAGATTTGATTACCTCAGGTGAATTGCGCATCGAAGTATCCCAAGACAGCGTCGAATTCTTCTAATTAACACTGACTCAATTTCGATGGCTGCAGCGACACTGCAGCCATTTTGTTTTTACAGCAGTTTTTGAATCAATATCCCGCCTAAACATCGTCATGGAACTTCGCCAACTTCGCTATTTTGTTGCTATTGTTGATCACGGTTCTTTGTCGCGTGCTGCGCGTGTTCTCCATATCGTGCAGCCAGCGTTAACGCAACAATTGCAGCAGCTAGAAGAAGAACTAGGGGCCACCTTGTTGCATCGTTCAGCGCAGGGCATGCAGGCCACCGATGCGGGCAAGATTTTCTACGAACATGCACTAGCAATCTTGAAGCAGGTTAGTGATGCGAAATCGGCTGTCAGTCAGTCGACCGATAAGCCCTCCGGCACCGTGGCGCTAGGTATTCCTCAGAGTGCTTCGGGAGCCCTCGCATTTCCGTTATTGACCGCGGTGCGCGCCGCTTATCCTGAAATCGTTTTTCAATTGACCGAAGAATTGACCGGTAACTTGACCGAACAGTTGGCATCAGGGCGTCTGAACTTGGCGATTCTCTTTGATGATGGTCAACTCGGTAAATTTGCGACGAAACCATTAGTCGAAGAAGAGATGATGTTCATCACCCGCGCTGACTCGCAATTCGCCTGCAAAAAGAAGTCCATCAGTTTAGCGAAAGCTCTACAAGTGCCCTTGATTTTGCCCAGCATACAACATGGCGTCCGTCCGCGAATTGAACAAGTAGTTCGTGATCAAGGGCTAAAAATTGAGCATGTTATCGACATCACTTCGATTGCGATTTTGAAGTCAGCAATCTTGGCGGATATGGGCGCCACCATTTTGCCGGTTTCTCCCTTGCTGGCGGAAATTGAGCGCGGTGAAATGCGCGCGTGTCCGATTAGTGATGTGAAGCTGTCGCGTACGGTGAGTTTATGCGCATCCAAAAATATTCCTTTAACTAACGCGGCGATGGCGGTTGAGAAGCTAGTACTCGAACTGAGTCGTGATCTAGTTCGCAGCGGAAAATGGCTAGGCGCGGAAGTTCTAGACGCTGGAAATTAAGCACATGGACCATCATGATTTGAAGCGACGTGTGGCCATGACGGAGTTGATTGGCTGGGTATTGTTTTGGGCGATGATGTTGGCTGTTGAAGTGCAAGACTACCAGCGCAATGGCGGAAAATATTATTGGCAGCCGGTGTTGTGGCAGCTGTCGTCCGCTGTCGTTATCAGCGTATTGCTCTATGCACTGCGGCCAGTGTTGAATGACCAAAATCTGATGCGAACGCCACGCCAATGGTTTATGCGGGTGTTGTTGTGGCATCCATTAGTGTGTGTTGTTTTCGTAGTTGCAGTGTTTGCGATACGGCACCTCGTGTATGCCTTGATGGGGCACGAATATCAACATGAGTCTTGGGATAAAGTTTTCTTTTACGAGACGATCAAGCTCAGCCTTTTTCTGAGCTTGTTCTATGTCATTTTCTTCGGCATTCAATCTTATATGCTACTGGTTGATGAGCGGCAGCGAGCGACGCAAGCGCTGGCGCAATTGCAGAAAGCACAGTTACAACGCTTGACGCAACAAATGCAGCCTCACTTCTTATTTAACGCGCTCAATACGATTTCTTCGTTAATGTATTCTGACTTAAAGGCAGCAGATACAGCGATAAGTCGTCTCGCCGAACTGCTACGTTCGAGTTTGGAATTGAATCAAGTCGACACCACAAGTTTGCAAACGGAAATCGAAATGCTTCAGGCCTATGCGCAGTTGATGTCCTTGCGATTTATTGATCGTGTGGTAATCCGCTGGCAACTCGACCCAAATAGTCTGTCTCACTCGGTACCAGTATTGGCCTTGCAAACGCTAGTAGAGAACACCTTTAAGCATACAGTTGAAAAAAATTCGCGTGTGACGACGATCGATATTCAGTCGCGAATGGGTGACGGTAAGCTAGAACTTATCGTACAAGATGATATCGGTGTCTTAAGGCCAGGAGAGGCTGGTGTTGGACTCAGTAATCTTCGTCAACGTCTCGCCTCAATTTATGGTGAGCGGGCACAACTCACGATACAAGAGCGAGTCGAGGGTGGGGTGCGCACCAGCCTTTCAATTCCTTTGTTGACTCAGGAAAAATGAAGATGCCAGTGCAGATTGCGGTTGTGGATGACGAGCGACCAGCACGCGAGAAATTGTGCCGTCTACTTCACGAACATTGGCCGGATGCACAATTACATCAAGCTGCGGATGGGAATGCTGCTTTAAAGCTCGTCGCCGAGCATAATCTCGATGTAATTTTTCTCGATATACAAATGCCTGAGATCGATGGTTTGCAGGTCGCACAATCATTAAGTGCACCGATGCCAGAGATTATTTTTGTGACGGCTTACGATCAGTTCGCTTTACAAGCCTTTGATGCAAATGCAATCGACTACCTGCTTAAGCCGTATGACGAGGCGCGTTTTTTACGTGCCATTGAAAAGGTCCGGAGTAGACGGCAAGCCAGTGCAAACGATGATCAAGCGCCACTCTTAATTGGCGACCGTGGACGTGTTTTGGTGGTGCAAATTAAGGATGTCGAATGGGCGGAAGCAGCTGACAACTATGTAATGATACATACCCGCGACCAACAATACATGATGCGCCAGACCTTGACAGGGTTAGTGCAACGCTTAGGAGCTGGCTTTGCACGATGTCATCGACGCTATCTCGTGCGGCTTGATCAAGTCGCTGAAAGTCGCGTACTGCCCAAAGGTGATGCAGAACTTGTTTTGGTTGGGGGAGCAGTGCTGCCCTGTAGCCGACAATATCGCGAAGAGTTCAAGCAACAGTTATTGTGACCACCAAGCTTTGATTTGGATTTCCGATTCGCCACGCGCTAGATCCACTTAACCCCATTTCACTTGGTTTGCTCTTGAGCCTTGGCTAGAGTGCCTTCATTCTTCTTTATGTGATTGGATGAATGATGACCGCAATAAGTGTTTCCACTATACCGAACAGCGCAGTTCAACAGCTTGAAATAACAGATGCTAATGAACGTTTGTATTTCCTCGATTGGGTAAGAATTTTTGCGTTTTGTCTTTTGATTTTCTACCACGTCGGTATGTACTACGTCACTTGGTATTGGCATATTAAAAGTGATGCCGCCAGTAGCACGATAGAGCCATTGATGTTCCTGACCAATCCTTGGCGTATGAGTTTGCTGTTCTTGATTTCGGGTGTGGCAACCCGCTTTATGTTGGGTAAGCAAAGAGCAAGATCTTTTGCCTCGGCTCGTAGCCTTCGCATATTGCTTCCTTTGATTTTTGGTATGGCGGTCATCGTTCCGCCTCAAGCCTACCTTGAAGTGGTGCAGAGATTGGGATATGCCGGAAGTTATGGCGATTTCTTGAGCCCGTACTTTCAAAACTATCGTGGCTTCGTGATCGAAGGCAAGCGCTTGGTACTGCCGACCTGGAATCACCTCTGGTTCTTACCTTATTTGTGGGTGTATTCGATGTTGATCGCAGGCTTCGTCGCTTTTGCACCGAACTTGATCTCCGCGATAGAAGCCTGGATGGCCAAGTACTTTCGAGGTGTATGGTTGATCGTCTTGCCAGTCGCTTATTTGGCATGTATTCGTATCAGCTTATTGAGTGATCACCCACCGACCAATAATCTGACCAAGGATTGGTATAACCACGCCAATTACTTGTTTCTATTCTTGTGTGGATTTCTGTTGGCCAAGCATTTGCGATTCTGGAGTGAGTTGGCGCAGAAACGTTGGCGTAGTCTATTGCTGGCAATCGCGGGCTGGATCTTTTTGATTTCTTATTTTGCCTACTATAACGATGCTCATGAGGCTTCCAAGGCAGCGCTATACTTTCAACGATGTGTGTGGGTCTTCATGGCCTGGAATGCGATTTTGGCTCTGTGCGGTTTCGCGCGCCAACATTGGAACCTAGATCATCCACTTCGCCAATATCTAACCCAAGCGGCATTTCCTGTGTACATCTTGCATCAAACAGTCATCATTCTGTGGGCGTGGAATCTGCGTGCATTTCATCTTCCAGCACTGTTGGAAGGTGTGGTGTTGATCGTCATGACTTTTGCTACATGCGGCTTAGGTTTTGCGTTGATTCGTCGAGTTGGCTTGTTGCGGCCCTTGTTCGGATTAAATTGGAATGAGGCTATATCTACACAAAAAGTAAAAAATAATTCTTTTTGACTATCCAAGTGCAGAGTCCACGATTATGATACTTGTTTTTTTACAAAGGGGATTCTGCATGTTGAAACGTACAATTTTATCCGTTTTGCTCGGCTTGTCATTTGGCAATGTTTCCGTGGCTCAGGATAAACAAATTCCCGTTGAGGCTTTTGTTGAACAAGAGCAGTTTAGTATTCCTCGTCTATCTCCAGATGGAAAGCATATTGCGGTCAGCGTGCGTATTAAACGTAACGAACGCAATGTGCCTACTTTGACAATCTATACATTGCCTGAGTTGAAGATCGCAGCAACGCATATCTTGCCCGGATTTGAAGTGCCGGTGAATTTTTTATGGATCACCAATAATCGCTTGGCTATTAAAAAAGGTTTAGAGGTTGGCGATCGCGAGCCGCCACAAGCAACGGGGGAAATCATTGCAGCAAATCTTGACGGTTCCGAAGTTGAATATTTGTATGGTTACCAAAATTTCAAAAAATCGAAACGTGGTGATCGGTACAATAATGACTATTCAATCGGGATGATTTCACACATACCTGAGACTCGAGATGGCAATATTATTGTCAGCACCCATGAATGGCGCCGACCACGCACAAACCTTATCGAGATTAATTCAAACAGTGTGATCCGTAGAACCATCGCCGATATTGCGATGCCGAACTTGGATTTCCTCCATCAGCATGATGGAACTGCTCGACTCGCTTACGGCGTTGATGAAAATAATAATGTCGCGGTGTTTCGTCTCGATGACGCTTCAAAAGAGTGGAAGTCTGTCGCTGCATCAAGCTTGGGACGAGGCTATAGCCCTATCGGTTTTTCTCCTGACGATAAATCACTTTACATCGAGCAAAGTGAAAAAGGGGAGCCATTCGGTTTGGTTCGCGAAGATATGAAGAGTGGGCAACGCACGGTCCTCGTTAAGGATGCGCTCGGTGACATTGGGTCCGTCGAATATACATCGAAACCTTCGATGCCGTTTGCTGTGACAACGACAGTTGGCATTCCGAAGGCCCAGTACCTTCAACCAGATGCGCCAGATGCACAATTGCACAAAACATTGAGTGCCGCGTTTCCAAGTGCGTACGTGCATTTCATTAATTTTTCGGATGATGGTCAGAGACTTTTGTTTAGCGTAGCGAGCGATCGCGATCCAGGTTCTTACTATATCTATGATCGCCAAACGGGTCAGGCGGATTTGTTATTTGCAAACAAGTCAGGGATTGAACCAGACCAAATGGCGTTGAGAAAGCCAATCGTATTTAAGGCTCGCGATGGAAAAGAGTTGGCTGGTTATCTGACTATGCCAAACAACCCACAACAGAAAAAGTTGCCCATCATTTTACTGCCACACGGTGGCCCAATCGGTGTCAACGATAGCTGGTATTTTGATACCGACGCGCAATTTCTGGCAAGTCGCGGCTATGCAGTCTTACAAGTGAATTTCCGAGGATCTAGTGGTCGAGGCCCTAATTTCCTAAGTGCTGGGGAACGTGAATTCGGCGGCAAGATGATTGACGATTTAGTCGATGGCTTGAAGTGGGCGAATGCATTGCCAGAAATTGATTCTAAGCGTGCATGTGTTTTCGGAATTAGCTATGGTGGTTATGCAGCAATGATGGTACCGATTAAAGCACCTTCCCTCGTTAAGTGCGCTGTTGGTTATTCGGGTCGCTATGATTTGGTTGCCCGTTTTAGCCAAGGTAATATTAAAGGGGAGACGAAGAGTATCAACTGGCTCAAGCAGTACATGGGAGATAACATGGAGAAACTCGCAGCTGAATCGCCTGTAAATTTAGCTGACAAAGTGAAGGTTCCAGTTTTCATGGCTCATGGCACCAAAGATGAAACGACCGAACTGGGACAAGCGGAAAGAATGCGAAAAGCCTTGATTGAAGTAGGCAATGCCCCCGAATGGTTGCTGACTAAGAACGAAGGCCACGGCTTCTACGATAGTGAACACCGCAAAGAGTTTTACCTGAAATTAGAAGCCTTTTTGAAGAAGCATATTGGTAACTAATTTGTGCTGCAATTGGTGCTGCACTGAGTACGACAATTTGTGCTGCAATGAGTACATTGATTTAGTCAGCTAATTTGAAAGGCCAACAGAAAACCCATTTCGCTGCTTGCGGGATGGGTTTTTCTTTAATTGATGCTCATGCGCAATAGTAAAAGCTGGATATCATTTTTCATGATACCCCTATTTTTATTCCGTATTTTTCAAACACGGGACTTCTCACTACACTGTGAACACAGCAGATTTCAAAGGAAGTCGAGAAAGCGCTGCAGCGAATGGGTGTGGTCTCCATCCCAGAATTTCGAAAGCTTTCTTTGATGTCTCCGATTCAGATTTGCCTGATGCTTTGATAAAACTCAGCAAAGTATTAAAACCTGATTTTCAAGCGCACATGAACTGAAGAGCGATGCGGATAATTAGGTTTTAAGAAACTTTCAAAGGAAAAGTAGCCGTTTCCACCGCTCTTTTCTTGGGAATCAGGCCTGAATTGAATTAAAATGGCTGCCATCTCAGCCGATGCAACTAGAACTTATGGCGATTACCTTCCCATAAGCTCAGAACAGACTTGTGTCTTACCGGACGCAGCCCAAGTTCTTTGCACACAAAAATCACAAATTTTTTGGAGCTCTACAATGTCATCCGACACAGCAATGAAATCTGCTGGTCTGGTGGAAGCGTCTTCGCTTTCGTCCGCCACAGCATCTGAAACAAATTCAGCAACGAATTCAGCAACATCGTCCGACGTCAACGCAACGACTGCATTTGTACACGAATTAGCGCCAGTCACTCTCGACGACAAATACACATCAAACACCGGCACGATTTTCTTATCAGGCATTCAGGCATTAGTGCGCTTGCCGATGATACAAAGACAGCGTGATCTCGCCGCTGGCTTGAATACGGCTGGTTTCATTTCAGGATATCGCGGTTCACCGCTCGGAGGTTTGGATGAAACCTTGTGGAAAACCAAAAAACTTCTTGAACAAAATCACATCAAGTTTGTACCCGGCGTTAACGAAGATCTCGCCGCCACCGCGGTGTGGGGCACGCAAACTGTCGATCTGATCGGCCCTGCTAAATACGATGGCGTGTTTGGCTTATGGTACGGCAAAGGCCCTGGTGTCGATCGTAGTGCCGACGTCTTCAAACACATGAACCATGCGGGTACCTCGAAACACGGTGGCGTGATCTTGGTGGCAGGTGATGATCATGGCGCTTATTCTTCAACGCTGCCACATCAGTCTGATCATATCTTTTCCGCCTGCATGATTCCTATGTTGTATCCAGCCAATGTGCAGGAATACCTCGACTTGGGTTTGCATGCGTGGGCGATGTCGCGCTTTTCTGGTTGCGCGGTGGGCTTCAAAGCGTTGGCTGATACCGTCGAATCCACTTCCTCCGTGGATGCTGATCCTTTCCGTTTGAAGATCACGATTCCTGAAGATTTCGTGATGCCAGAAGGCGGCCTCAATACCCGCTTGTCGCTCGATACTTTAGGCATCCAAGCGCGCAAGCAAGAAGCCTTGATGCAAGATTACAAAATCTATGCGGCCTTGGCGTATGCACGTGCGAATAAGCTCAATCATGTGACGATTGATAGTCCGCATGCCAAACTCGGTATTGTTGCTTCAGGGAAATCCTACCTCGATGTGTTAGAGGCATTTGAAAACCTGGGTATCGATGAACAAATGGCGGCGGATATTGGTATTCGTCTCTACAAAGTGTCGATGCCTTGGCCATTAGAACCGGACGGCGTACGGGAATTTGCGCAAGGCTTGGACGAGATCTTGGTGGTCGAAGAAAAACGCCAAATGGTCGAGTACCAACTCAAAGAGCAGCTCTACAACTGGCGTGACGATGTGCGTCCACGCGTGATTGGTAAATTTGATGAAAAAGGCGAATGGGTCGCACCGCGTGGTGAATGGTTGTTGACTTCGAAAGCGGATTTCTCTGTGTCGCAAATTGCTCGTGTGATTACCCAACGTATCGCGCGCTTCCATACCAGTGATTTGATCAAAGAACGCATGGCCTTCTTGGAAGCTAAGGATGAAGTGTTGAACAAACAGGTCAATACGCCTGCACGTCCTGCTTACTATTGCTCGGGTTGCCCGCACAATACGTCAACGAAAGTGCCGGAAGGCAGTTTGGCATTAGCCGGTATTGGTTGCCACGTCATGGCGACAGCGATTTATCCTGAGTTCAATAAATTGACGACGCACATGGGTGGCGAAGGCGCACCATGGATAGGCCAAGCCGCATTCTCGACTTTGCCCCACGTGTTCCAAAATTTGGGTGATGGCACCTACTTCCATTCAGGTTATTTAGCGATCCGCGCCGCAGTGGCGGCGAAGGTCAATATCACATACAAGATCTTGTATAACGATGCGGTAGCGATGACGGGTGGTCAGCCTGTTGATGGCACCATCAGTGTACAAATGATGGCGCAGCAAATGGCGGCCGAAGGCGTGAAACGTATTGCCTTGGTAACCGAAGATTTAAGTCGCTATGAAGACCGTAGTGGCTTACCTGCACAAATCACTTTGCATGATCGCAAGGACATGGATGCCGTACAACGTGAGTTGCGCGAAATCGAAGGCGCGACGGTATTGATTTACGATCAAACCTGCGCGGCCGAAAAACGCCGCCGTCGTAAAAAAGGTCAATTCCCTGACCCCAACCAACGCATGTTCATTAATGAAGCGGTGTGTGAAGGCTGTGGTGATTGCGGCGTGCAATCGAACTGTACTTCCATCATGCCGGTGGAAACTGAATTTGGTCGCAAACGCGCGATTGATCAATCGTCCTGCAATAAAGACTATTCTTGCGTCAAAGGTTTCTGCCCGAGTTTTGTGACTGTCGAAGGTGGCAAATTAGTGAAATCGAAAACTGGCGTCGGTAAGCAAAATGAGCAAGATGCCTTCGGTGACATTCCATTGCCAACCCTACCAAGCTGCGATACCTCTTACAATATTTTGTTGAATGGTATCGGCGGAACAGGCGTGATTACGGTAGGTGCATTGCTCGGTATGGCGGCACATCTCGAAGGTAAAGTTGCATCCGTGTTGGATATGACGGGCATGTCGCAGAAAAATGGTTCGGTGACATCACATATTCGTATCGTCGAAAAAGTCAGCAAATTGCGCGCGCAGCGCATCCCAACGGGTGAAGCAGATCTGATTTTGGGCTGCGATATTTTGACTGCAGGCCAACATGATGCCATCTCCAAAATGCGCGCAGGCCGCACGCGTGCCGTGATCAATAGCCACGAGCAACCTACAGGTGCGTTTGCAAAAAATCCTGATTGGCAATTCCCATTAGAATCGACCGAACGTTTGATCTTGGATTCGGTTGGCGGCAATGTCGATTTCGTCAACGCCACAAAACTCGCGACAGCATTGATGGGCGACTCAATCGCAACCAATTTGTTCATGCTGGGCTTTGCCTTCCAAAAAGGCGCCATACCTTTATCTGAAGCAGCCTTGTTGCGCGCGATTGAATTGAACGGTGTAGCGATCGACGCCAACAAGAAAGCTTTCTTGTGGGGGCGTAGAGCAGCAGTCGATGTGGCGCGCGTAGAAAGAGTCGCGATCCCAGCGCAACCCGTCGTCATTCAAATGCCGCAAAGCTTGGATAGCGTGATCAAACGTCGTGTGGCCGAACTGATGGCGTATCAAGATGCTACGTATGCGAAGCGCTATGAAGATTTGGTACAACAAGTACGGGCTGCCGAAGAAGAGCTCGGCAAAGGGAATAAACTGGCGACCGCAGTGGCCAAGTATGCCTACAAATTAATGGCCTACAAAGATGAATATGAAGTCGCGCGTTTGTACACCAATGGTGATTTCACAGAAAAATTGAAGCAACAATTTGAAGGTGATTTCTCGGTGAAATTCAATTTAGCACCACCGCTATTCGCTAAGAAAGATGGCCAAGGCCATTTGGTGAAAGCGCAGTATGGTTCTTGGATGTGGCAAGCCTTCAAATTGTTGGCAAAATTAAAGGGCCTACGCGGCACTAAACTCGATATCTTTGGTTACACAGAAGAACGTCAGAAAGAACGCGCCTTGATCACTGATTACCGCGATACGATCTTGTCCTTGCTCACGAAGCTCAATGCGGACAACCTTGATCAAATCGTCGCCATCGCCAGTTTGCCTGAGAAAATCCGTGGCTATGGTCATGTGAAAGAAAAGGCGATGCAGGCGTATTATGTGGAGAAAGCGGCCTTGATGAGTGCGCCGGTGAAGCAACAAGAGGCTTGATTTTGCATGTCACTCCTGCGAAGGCAGGAGTCCAGTGACTTTTGTTGTTGAGACTACGCCACTGGATTCCTGCCTTCGCAGGAATGACGAATCACATTAGAACCATCGCCAAAACCAACATAAAATTTCAATTTAAATGTGACGTGAACGTAAACGTAAATCGAAACGTCATATAATCGAAGCATAGCGTAATTGCCATAAGCAGTTATCGAATGAACAAAAAGGAAAACAACATGACCGATCTATCCATCGCCGAGAAGTTAACCGAATACAAACCTAGCAATAAAGTCCGTTTCGTGACGGCTGCATCCTTATTCGATGGCCATGACGCCTCGATCAATATCATGCGCCGTATCTTGATGGCGAATGGTGCTGAAGTGATCCATTTGGGCCACAACCGTTCGGTAGAAGAAATCGTCACAGCAGCATTGCAAGAAGATGCGCAAGGTATCGCGATTTCGAGTTACCAAGGTGGGCACGTCGAGTATTTTAAATACATGATTGACTTGCTCAAGCAACGTGGTGGATCGCATATCAAAGTATTCGGTGGTGGTGGTGGTGTGATCGTGCCAGATGAAATCGCAGATTTGCATGCCTATGGTGTGACACGCATCTTCAGTCCAGAAGATGGTCAACGTATGGGCTTGGTCGGCATGATTTTGTCGATGATTCAAGCTTGCGACATCGACTTGTCTAGCTACGCACCAAATTCCCTCGATGTACTCAAGCAAGGTGAAATTGCTGACAAACATCGTCCGCTGGCGCAACTGATTACTGCGCTCGAGAAC
Source organism: Oxalobacteraceae bacterium (assembly GCA_947464955.1). GTDB lineage: Bacteria > Pseudomonadota > Gammaproteobacteria > Burkholderiales > Burkholderiaceae_D > Undibacterium. The sequence goes on along the minus strand of CANHZI010000068.1, from coordinate 6,395 downwards.
GATAAAGTCGACGCCGCTTTACGCAGTGAAATTATCGAAACAGCTAAAACCATTAAGACACCGGCCTTTGGTATCACCGGCACAGGTGGTGCAGGTAAGTCTTCTCTCACTGATGAATTGATTCGTCGTATTCGCCTCGATCAAGATGATGAACTCAATATCGCTTTGATCTCTATCGACCCATCACGCCGCAAGTCGGGCGGAGCTTTGCTCGGTGATCGTATTCGTATGAACGCGATCAACCCATGGAAGGGCAAGGTGAAAGTTTTCATGCGTTCTTTGGCGACCCGTGAAGCAGGTTCAGAAATCTCCCCAGCCTTGCCAGACGTCATCGCTGCTTGCAAAGTCGCAGGCTTTGATTTAGTGATTGTCGAAACCTCCGGTATCGGCCAAGGTGATGCTGCGATCGTTCCGCACGTCGATTTGTCGATGTATGTGATGACACCAGAATTCGGCGCAGCATCTCAGTTAGAAAAGATCGACATGCTCGATTTCGCAGACTTTGTCGCGATTAATAAATTCGACCGCAAAGGCGCGCTCGATGCACAACGCGACGTAGCGAAACAGTATCAACGTAATCGTGAACTCTGGAGCAAGAAACCAGACGAAATGCCAGTATATGGCACCCAAGCATCACGCTTTAACGACGATGGTGTCACCGCTCTGTATCAAGGCATCTTGCCTGAGTTGGTCGCACGTGGTCTGAAAGCCAAGCCAAGCAAACTAGCTAGCGTGAATACCAAAACCTCAAGCGCACAAAATGTCATCGTACCGCCAGCACGCACGCGCTACCTGGCTGAGATCGCCGATACAGTGCGTGCCTACCATAAGCATACCTACAAACAAGTGGGTATCGCACGTGAACGTCAACAGCTGCAAGCAACTAAGCAGATGTTGACTGTCGCAGGTAAGGCTGCCGACTTCGACGATTTGATTACGGATCGTGACAACAAGCTCGACGCAGAATCGAAAAAACTGGTCGCCATGTGGCCCGATATGCAGAAGGCCTATGCTGGCGATGAGTATGTCGTCAAAATTCGCGACAAAGAAATTCGTACTCGTCTCACGCAAAAATCTTTATCCGGCACCACGATTCGTAAAGTCGCTTTGCCACGCTTTGAAGACCACGGCGAAATCTTGCGATGGTTGATGTTGGAAAACGTCCCAGGCTCTTTCCCATTCACGGCTGGTGTGTTTGCGTTCAAGCGTGAAGGTGAAGATCCAACGCGTATGTTCGCGGGTGAAGGTGACCCTTACCGTACGAATCGTCGTTTCAAACTCGTATCGCAAGGCATGGATGCGAAACGTTTGTCGACCGCGTTTGACTCCGTCACTTTGTACGGTGCAGATCCAGCGATCCGCCCAGATATCTACGGTAAGATTGGTAACTCCGGTGTATCCGTTGCGACCTTGGAAGACATGAAAGTCTTGTACGATGGCTTCGATCTCTGTGATCCAGCCACATCGGTATCGATGACGATCAATGGCCCAGCGCCAACGATTTTGGCCTTCTTCATGAACACCGCGATTGATCAGCAAATGGATAAATTCCGCGCTGATAATAAGCGTGAGCCAACGGCCGATGAAGCAGCGAAAATTCGCGCTTGGGTATTGATGAATGTTCGTGGTACGGTACAAGCCGATATTCTGAAAGAAGACCAAGGTCAAAACACCTGTATCTTCTCGACCGAGTTCTCACTCAAAGTGATGGGCGATATTCAAGAGTATTTCGTGCATCACCAAGTGCGTAATTTCTATTCGGTCTCGATCTCTGGTTATCACATCGCTGAAGCCGGTGCGAACCCGATTTCTCAATTGGCCTTTACCTTGTCGAATGGCTTCACCTTTGTCGAAGCCTACCTCGCACGCGGTATGCACATTGATGATTTCGCGGCGAACTTGTCTTTCTTCTTCAGTAATGGAATGGACCCAGAGTACACGGTCTTGGGCCGCGTCGCTCGCCGTATCTGGGCTGTAGCAATGCGCGACAAATATGGTGCGAACGATCGTAGTCAGAAGTTGAAATACCATATCCAAACCTCTGGCCGCAGCTTGCACGCACAAGAAATCGACTTCAACGATATCCGCACCACATTGCAAGCCTTGATCGCGATCTACGACAACTGCAATAGCTTGCACACCAATGCTTACGACGAAGCGATTACGACACCAACTGACGAATCAGTACGTCGTGCTCTCGCAATCCAGTTGATCATCAACCGCGAATGGGGCCTAGCGAAAAACGAAAACCCGATTCAAGGTAGCTTCATTATCGAAGAATTGACCGACTTGGTCGAGGAAGCGGTCCTGCAAGAATTCGAACGCATCGCCGAACGCGGTGGCGTCTTGGGGGCGATGGAAACCGGCTACCAACGCGGCAAGATTCAAGAAGAATCGATGCATTACGAACACCTGAAGCACGACGGCACTTTACCAATTATCGGCGTCAATACCTTCCGCAACCCTAAAGGTGGCGAAGCACCACAGAAGATAGAATTGGCACGTTCCACCGAGGAAGAAAAACAATCGCAACTAACGCGCTTGGCTGATTTCCACCAACGTCACGCCGACGTTGCGCCACAAGCGCTGGCAGCATTGCAGCAAGCCGCGATCAATAATGAAAACGTGTTTGCGAAATTGATGGAGGCAGCGCGGGTTTGTTCTTTGGGGCAGATTACGACGGCGCTCTTTGAAGTCGGGGGGCAATATCGTCGCAACATGTAGTTTGTCATACCAATAAATCCAATTAGCGGGCGCATTACTGCGTTGCACGTACTCGCAATATCGACATATTGCTCCGCCGTGCGCCTTGCACTGCATCCCGCTAATTGAATTTTTTGGCATGCCAAGTTTTCCGTTCTTATTAAAATTCGTAAGATCAGCGACACCACCTAATCTCCATAGACAATTATTGTGGTGTCCCAGTTGACATACAATCTTTGTTCTTATTGCGATAAAATTCTCGCAATACAAACTGTAGACCACGGTATTTGCATGATGCGTAGTCTTTTCTATTTCTACCTTTTGTTTACTGCTCAGGGTAAGCGCCTTATTCTTGAGAAGCTGAAGGATGGTCGATTGAATTTCAAAGAGCTGCATCCAAAATGGCGTGATGATGAAAAAATAGCCGATTTGGCTGTGCGTTTAGATCTAGGTAACATGGCTTGGTGCGGTGAATGTTTCCGCGAAGACTTGGAATTTATCATCAAGGCATATAGTTACTGGATTATTGAAATTCAGCCCACTACGATCCGGGATGTGTATTTTGCTTTCCTCTGTGTTGATGCAAAGACGCCCATTTCGAAACGGTTCTTCTGGGGTAGAGCGATTGTTAAGTTCTTCAAGTGTCCTGACATCGAATTTGCGGCTGAGAGAACTTTGGCGGAGAGATTATTCTCTGCATGTGCCAGCGGCGAAGAATGGTTTGTTGCAGATGATAACGAGGCCTCTGTAGAGGGACTTAAACGGTCATATCCTAGTTTTTCCGAAGCGTCATATCGGCAAGCGCTGACGATAACAAGACATCGCAGTATGAAGGGACCACCGGATTGGATTTGGTAGTCATGTAGGGCGGGTGCAACCCGCGCTGTAAATCACCCTAACGATTTCTCGTTCAAATATTTTCTCTCGCATCAAATTACAATCGTGGCATTTTGAAAATTCTGGCGGCGCGGGTTGCACCCGCCCTACGCAACTGGCGGAGCAGGTTACCTGCTGACCAAATCAATCGCATCATTCTCGTCTAGATTGCTTCATGTTACGCTTCGGGCTTGCAATTGATAATCAATTAATCCATACCATTATGAAATTTTTCAGGTTCATAACCGTTTTCTTTTCTTTGCTTCTGCTCTGGAATGTTTGTGGTGCTGTGCAAACTCGCTTGCGCGATCCAGGTCTCGGTTGCACTTGGAAATTGCACGAATTTCGAAATTTAGGTGTGAGGATCAATTATAAGAGTTGTGATCCATCTCAATCCCAATGGGAGTTGCGGCAGAAAGACGATTGGATTATGCAACATCGATTGGGGGACGATGTGATCTTTGGTAGTCACTTTTTGATTCGGGTATTTACGAAGCCAGCGGATCAATCTATTGAAGATGCAATTAGAGAGCAAGTCATCTCGAAAATCGAAGTTAACGAATGGAAGAGTAAGCTAAGGAATTCGAAAGATCAAAAGTTAGCAAGGAAGGCGTGTGAACCAATTGAAGTAGAGCGACACTTCCGCAATACAGAGGCGAAGATTCGATTGGAGTTGTATCCAAAGGATGGATCCTATCGTAGAAGTATAGAGAAAGATCTTCGAAGTTTTCCTAGAAATTTTGGATGCGGCGCGCACGGTGCTGGTCAAGGTTCTCGGTACTTTGAGTATCATCCTCAGGCTTCAAAGACACGCTTCATTTTTGTTGAATTTGGCTGGGATGAAGACGCTTTGTTTGAAGAAAACTCGATAGAGCTTTTCGAGCCGCGCTAGTCGTTTCGTTTTTTGTGAGGACAGCCACGTAGGGCGGGTGCAACCCGCGCTGTAAATCACCTTAACGATTTATCGTTCAAATATTCGTTCAAGCATCAAATCCCCATCGCGGTATCTTGAAAACTCTGGCGGCGCGGGTTGCACCCGCCCTACGATCTTCGTCGTGATTTTCACTTTATTTCATTCGTGATAGATTGGCGGTTTTCATTCAAACAATCGCATTGTTATGTCCCGTTACCGCCGTGCTAACATCAAAGGAACCACCTATTTCTTTACGGTTGTGACAGAGCGCCGGCAAAGAATATTGACGAATGTGGATGTACGAGAAGCCTTGCGTGCCGCGATTGTCAAGGTACGGGCATCGCATCCGTTTGAGATTGATGCTTGGGTTTTACTTCCTGATCACTTACATTGCATTTGGACTTTGCCGGAAGGCGATGCGGATTTTTCGATGCGTTGGCGTTTGATCAAACGCGAAGTCACGGTGGCGATTGGTGCTAAATACTTTCGTGAAGAGTTTCAAACCGAACGACGTGCAAAAAAACAGCAAGGCACTATCTGGCAACAGCGCTTCTGGGAGCATCTAATCCGCGACGAAAACGACTTTGCAGCGCATATGGATTATTTGCATTTCAATCCCGTCAAACATGGATTGGTGAAGACCGTGAATGAATGGTCTTGGTCTTCGTTTCATCGTTTGGTGAATGACGGTGTTTATCCTTCGAATTGGGGTGGTGAAGGCGCTGATGCCATTGTCCTCAAACACGATGAGAGTTAGTAAATTGTAGGGCGGGTGCAACCCGCGCTGTAAATCACCCTAACGATTTATCGTTCAAATATTTTTTCTCGCATCAAATTACAATCGTGGCATTCTGAAAATTCTGGCGGCGCGGGCTGAACCCGCCTTACAATACTAGAACTGTATGCGCGGTTTTTAATTTATTTGACTTTATCTTGTAAAGGTTCGTTATGTCGTCAGATCAATACACGCTGGCACTTTTGGTTCCTCGAGGAACCCAATTACCCAGTGGGGAAGATTTGAGCGAGATCGACGAATTTCGCAATAGGTTTTTTAACGACGATCCAGAATCTACAGTGACGACCCATTCGCGTAATAATGCCTTGGCCTATAACTTGAAGCGTCTACTGGAGTTGTCCGAAGCTACAAAGCTAGACTATTTCTTTCAAGATTTTGTAGGATTCCAAGACGATGGGCTACTAAAACTGATTGCTCAAATTTCAGAGCTACTAGAGTTAATTAAATCAAAGCCGCAGCTAGTGGTCGAGGCAACTAAAAGCACGCAGCAACACGAAAACCTTACCCTTGATAAAAATGGCCATATGTGGTGTTCAAGTTGTGGTGCCACTTATACGGGAGATTGTTACCAAATTGATGGTTGGGTATATACCTACCGATCTGACGAGATTTTAAGCATGTTAGAGAATGCTCGAGTTTCCATGCCTATGGTGAAAGATGAGAATGACTTCGATGGCGAAGGATATGGATACTTATTTTCAATGCTGAAGACTCATTTGTTTTTGGCAGAAAAAGCATTGCAGTTAGATATGTGCTTTGTCTTTGAAAACGTCGGCGGTTTCAATTGAAATAGGCAGTCATGTAGGGCGGGTGCAACCCGCGCTGTGAATCAGCTTAACGATCTCTCGTTCAAATATTTTCTCTCGCATCAAATTACAATCGTGGCATTCTGAAAAATTCTTGCCGCGCGGGTTGCACCCGCCCTACAGAAAAGCAGAGGCGCGCTTCGTTGTGTTCCGAAATCGTTCGTCACCTACAGTATTCCTGACAAGATTACTTCTGTCCCGTATTATTTGATACCCCGCGCTGATCGCCCATCACATTCTTGCTCTTCTCAATCAAACTCAAAACCGCTTCAATCACCACCTCCGGATATTGTTCTTGTAT
>CANHZI010000067.1 GCA_947464955.1 Oxalobacteraceae bacterium | reverse complement strand
GCCCGTCTCGTTTAAGCAATCGGCGCAAGCTTGGTAAAACTCTGGGCTATCTAACACTGGCCCTTCTGCTTCGGCATCATACAGATCGACTTGTATGACATCGAGGCTACCATGACGTTGTGTTTGCCGCACAAAGTCAAAGGCATCCATTTCCAATACTTGCAAACGTTCGTCATCCTCGGGCAATTTGAACTGCTCACGGCACATCGCAATCACTTTAGGATTTAAATCGACGGCAGTGACCTTCGCTTGCGGGAAATTTCGATAGCAAAACTTGGTGAGCGAGGCAGCGCCCAAGCCCAACTGCACAATATGTTGCGGCACCATATTGAACAACATCCATACATTCATCTGTTGAACATATTCGAGTTCAATTTGATCAGGCACAGCTAAGCGCATCGATCCTTGAATGGGGGCGGTTGAAGTATCGCTATTGGTCTCACTCGCGAGGTGTAAAGAACGTACACCACGAAACTCCGAAATGAACACATCCGGATGCGCTACATTTTCGGGATTTTTTTTGACACTCTTTTTCGATCGACTCAAACTCATTTGCTCACTTTTCTTTTGCTATTTTTTGGATGCCAATCGCACTCACGCGAATGGTCGTTAACCATGCCGATCGCTTGCATATAGGCGTAAATAATTGTCGAACCTACGAATTTAAAACCCCGTTTTTTCAAATCTTTGGAAATCTGATCCGATAAGGGGCTGGTCACTATATGTCCATCAAGGTTGACGATGGGAACGCCATCCACATGTCCCCACAAATACGCATCTAAACTTCCAAACTCTTTACACAGTTCCAAATAGGCGCGAGCATTAACGATCACCGCATTTATTTTCAAACGATTGCGAATAATCCCCGCGTTTTGCATCAAGCTTTCGATCTTTTTCTCATCGTAGCGAATAATCTTCTTTGCATCAAAATGATCAAAAGCGAGGCGATAGTTTTCACGCTTATTGAGCACGGTTTCCCAACTCAAGCCTGCCTGCGCCCCTTCCAAATTGAGCATCTCAAACAATTGGCGCTCGTCGTGGCAGGGAACACCCCACTCATGATCGTGATATTCAAGGTAGAGCGGATTTGCGGGATTTGCCCAAGAACAACGTCTTACTGACATACTATCTCTCGTCACTTCTTGTGTAGTGCGCCAAATGTTTTTCCGAGATTACGCTCAAAACTTTGCCTACACCAATTTGGTTTAATATTATTGTGCTTAGCTAACTTCGCCGCCAGACTTAAGACGTTAGGCATTGCTTTTTGCACAAGCTTAGCAATACTTAGATTATACTTGCCAGAGAGCGCCTTCAAACTATATTGGCAATAACAACTTTACTTTGCGGAACACAAAATATCATGCTGAATCCACAAAAAGTACTTACTTATTCTGCTGTCTTGCTTACTGTGCTGGCACTCGTCAGTTGCGGCGGAGGCGATAGCGGCAGCTCCAAGACTAACAGTAGCTGCAGCAGCAACAATCCCCTGTGCGCCGCGGTAAACAATGGAAACACTTCGAACGGCAATACCACCATCGGCAATCCAGATCAGCTCGCCAATGTTTGTACGGCTTCTGGCGAGAAAGCTTGGGTACGTGCCCACCTCAACGATGTTTACCTTTGGTACAAAGAAATTGTCGAAGTACCCGTCAGCAATTACACCAGCCCACAAGCCTATTTCGATGCCTTGTTGGTAAAAGCCAAAGATCGCTTCAGCTTCACTGGCAGCACGGAAGAAATCAATAACTATTTCGATGCCGGTGCAGAAATTGGATTTGGCTATGAACTAGTCAACCAAAACGGCAGCTTAAGAGTCACCTATGTTCAACCAAATTCACCCGCTGCGGCACAGAATATGCAACGTGGCACTCGCATTATCGGCATTAATGGCGCGGCAATAGAAACACTCTCGCGCGACACGCAAATTGCAGCCCTTTATCCCGATAAGGCTGGCGTTAAAACGATGCTTCAAGTCAAAGATAACGGTGCACAAAATACGCGAACAATAGAATTGATTTCAAGCTCGATTACTAGCTACCCCGTTTTACAGAACTCTATTATCACGACCACTACTAATCGCAAGCTTGGTTACTTAGTCTTTACGGATCACATCGCCACTGCTGAAACGCCTTTGATCAACACCATGCAACAATTCAAACAGAGTGGCATTGACGACTTAGTCATCGATTTGCGCTACAACGGCGGCGGTTATCTTTATATTGCACGTGAAGTTGCGTCGATGATCGCAGGTAGCAAAGCGCAAGGTCGGGTCTTTGAGCAACTGCAATTTAATGATAAACACCCAGAGAAAACCGCACAAAGTCGCGATCTTTACACGACCAGAGCGCGCAACGGTCAAACCTTACCGCAATTGAACTTGAGCCGTGTTTTTGTATTGACTTCTTCACGCACCTGCTCCGCGAGTGAATCTATCATCAACGGTCTTTCCCCTTTTGTGCAGGTGATCACCATTGGGGGAACAACTTGTGGCAAACCATATGGCTTTATTCAAGCTGATAACTGCGGCACAGCGTACTTTGCTATCGAATTTTCGGGTGTGAACGACAGTGGCGAAGGTGGCTATGTGAATGGATTTGCTCCAACTTGCGCAAGTGCAGATGATTTAGAGAACCCACTTGGTAGCAGCAATGAGCGTATGCTGGCCAATGCGATCAATTATGCGCAGACAGGCACATGTGGTGCCAGTGGTATCGCCTTACCTCCAGCGCAGAACAACCCAGTCTTGAGCAATGCAATTGAAGGACGCGAACAAGCATGGCGTAATATTCGATTGCTAAAACAATAATCGTAATTGGTCTGGACATCATCCGATCGCCAGACCAATTCTCCACCAATCATTTCGCTTGCATCAACCTCAACCGAGAATTTTGAGAACCGCTGTAAGAAATTAAGCCGCATGTCGACAAATGCCAAATGCGTTAGACTTGCACTTCAACCCACCTTTTAGTCCTACTTCATGAAAAAACAACTTTGTCTTGCACTTGCTTTCGGCGTCTCTACATTTCTGTCGCAAGTACCAGCGTATTCTGCACAAACTAAGCCTATTGCCCAAACCGCGCAACCCAAGTTGATCGGTAGCGATAGCAATGGTGGAAAATTCGATCTTAAAAACTATGCTGGAAAAACTGTGCTAGTCAGTTTCTATGGTGCAGCTTGTACGGTTTGTGAGCGAGACTTAAAGCTAATGCGAGAATTTTATCGGGACAATGCAGCCAAGAAGTTTGTACTGGTTGGTGTCAATATCGATAAAACAAAAAGTGATTTTGAGACTTATGCAAAGATTGTGGCATTAAGCACGCCAAAGAATCAGCAGTTTCCCCTGCTGTGGCGCGGCAATTTAAGTAGCCTAGAGGGTTTTGGCACGATTACGACTGGGCCAGTGCATTTCGTGATCAATAGCAAGGGGGATTTGCTGCTGCGTCGAGACGGAACATTCAAGGGTGAAGACTGGGACAACCTGTGGGAATCTTTATCTCAATAGAAGCGATATTCACGGCAAAGTCGATTTAAGCCAAAATTACAATAAAAAAGCAGACCACATCGGTCTGCTTTCTTTATTGGTACAGATCGAATTTACACCACGATCGTTTGATGCTCGTTACCTTCACGTGCTCGAATCGCACCGATCTTATAGACAGTCTCACCCGCTGCTGCCAATTGTGCCATGGCTGCATCTGCTTGATCCGCAGCGACAATCACGACCATCCCAATACCGCAGTTGAACACGCGATGCATTTCTGCGTCCGCGACACCACCGTGTTGTTGCAACCACTTGAATAAAGGTGGCAATTCCCAGCTTGTGCTATCGAGTACCGCCGTCAATTTGTCGCCCAACACACGCGGTACGTTTTCAACCAATCCACCACCTGTAATGTGCGCCATGCCTTTGACTTCCATGCTCGCCATCAATGCCAACAATGGTTTAACGTAGATACGCGTCGGTGCAATCAAGGCATCCGCCAAACTGCGGCCATGGAAATCTGCATTCAAATCTGGATTCGCGACTTCGATGATTTTGCGCACCAATGAAAAGCCATTGGAATGAATACCGGAGGAAGCCAAACCAAGAATGACGTCGCCAGGAACGATTTTGCTGCCGTCGATAATTTTAGACTTCTCAACCGCACCCACCGCAAACCCAGCTAAATCGTATTCACCTTCTGGATACATCGAAGGCATTTCAGCAGTTTCGCCACCGATCAAAGCACAACCGGCTTGTTCGCAACCGAATGCAATCCCTTTAATGACATCTGTTGCCGTCGCTACGTCGAGCTTACCGCAAGCAAAATAATCGAGGAAAAACAATGGTTCAGCGCCTTGCACCAAAATATCATTGACGCTCATCGCCACCAAATCGATACCCACTGTGTCGTGGCGGTTCAAATGAAATGCCAGTTTCAACTTAGTACCAACACCATCCGTACCAGAAACCAACACTGGCTCTTTGTATTTCTTGCTGACTTCAAACATCGCACCAAAACCACCGATGCCAGCCATCACACCTTCACGCATCGTGCGTTTTGCAAAGGGTTTAATCGCATCGACCAGGGCGTCACCGGCGACCATATCGACACCAGCGTCGGCGTAAGAAAGAGAAACAGGAGTATTTGTGCTCATAGGATATTCGTCAGTAGGGGCTTGAGGCGGTAAAATAGCGGAATTGCCAAATTTCCTTGGTTTTCTGTTTCTAGCCCAATTCGATTACCGATTCAGCGCTTTGCTGAGTTGTGAAATGAAATTTGAGACGAAACGAAAAGACCGAAAACCGCTATTTTAACAAATCGACCTGGGTTTTACCTAGTTTTTAGGCAAATCAGGCGTAATAACGAGAAGCAAACTATGTCATTTAAGCTAACAGCAAACCAAAAACAGAGCATTCTGTGGCTTGGTGTCGCCACCGGTTTTGTGCTTTTATTATCGCTTCTCGGTCCAATTTTGATGCCATTTGTTGTGGCAGCAACACTTGCCTACATCCTTAATCCTTTCGTCGATAGGCTCAGCAAACTCAAGTTTCGCAAGCGTCACATGCCTCGTTCGTTGGCAGTTGTCGTGGTGCTGTTACTCTTAATTGCCGTAGTGTTTGCTTTCTTTCTGATCATGGTACCGATCTTTCAAAAAGAAATTCCGCAGCTACAGAATCAAATCCCCCTCTTCTTAGAAAGATTCAATGCCATGATCACTCCGATACTGAGTGATTTAGGCATCAATAATAAAATCGACGCTGAGGGGTTTAAGTCTTTGGTGTCTGAGCATCTGGCATCAAGTGGCGACGTTATCGGCAAAGCAGTTCTCTCCTCAATTCGCGTAGGAGGCACCGCCGTTTTGGGGATCATTGCCAACTTGATGTTGATTCCTATTGTCCTGTATTACCTCTTAGTCGATTGGCATGCCCTTGTAAGCCGCCTTAAGAATTTCATTCCTAGACGATGGCTAGAGAAAACCATGGCTTGGGGCAGCGAAGTGGACAATCTGCTCGGCCAATACTTGCATGGTCAATTAATGGTGATGCTGGTACTGGCGATTTATTATTCAGTCGCGTTGTGGATTGCACGTTTTGATTTGGCCATTCCAGTTGGCGTTCTAACAGGTTTGTTAGTTTTCATCCCCTACTTGGGTTTTGGCTTTGGCCTATTTTTGGCACTCGTCACAGCCGTGCTTCAATTTAATGACCTGCATGGCCTCATCGCGGTCGCCATCGTCTATGGTTTTGGCCAAGTCATCGAAGGTTTTTATTTAACACCGAAACTCGTTGGTGAACGCATCGGCTTACATCCTTTAGCCGTGATCTTCGCTTTGATGGCCTTTGGCCAATTATTTGGATTTATTGGAATTCTGGTCGCTTTACCAGCGTCCGCTATTGTCTCTGTTGCGATGAAGCATTTACGCGCCTCCTACCTCAGCAGTAGCTTTTATCGCCAAACATAAGTTTAATTGAAGTAATGATGAGACAACTCTTGTTAGACCTCGACGCCGAACAGCCGCCGTCACTGGATACCTTTGTCGTCGGCCAAAATGCCGAATTAGCTCAGATTCTATGCCTATTCTCTGAAAAAACAGCAAGTCAGTATGGTGAGCGCTCAGTGTATTTTTGGGGAGAAACTGGGGCAGGAAAAACCCACTTATTGCACGCATTAGCGCAACATCCGCATGCGCGCTATATCAGCGCTGACGCTCCCGAAGAACAGTTTTTTTACAATGACGGTACCGAGTTGTACCTACTGGACGACTGCGATCAGCTATCAGCCGCGGCACAAATTGATGCATTTGCCCTATTCAATGAAGCCAAAGCGAATGGCGCCTTCTTCGTTGCTGCAGGAAAACAACCACCTATGCTATTGAATTTACGTGAGGACCTGCGTACCCGATTGGGCTGGGGCTTAGTCTATCAAGTGCTCGGCCTTAGTGACGAAGATAAACTCGACGCACTCGAACGCGCTGCAGAAGCAAAAGGCATAGGCTTAGCGCATGGTGTTTTGCCCTATCTGATCACCCATTACCGCCGCGATATGCAATCCTTGATGCAGATGTTGAACGAACTTGATCATTACTCATTAGAAACCAAACGTGGGATTACCCTCCCTCTTTTGCGCGAATTACTTCAACGCAGACACCAAGAAAACGTAGAACCTATCAATAATTAAGACATGCGCGGCAGCTAATTGCTTTACAATCAATATCTTAAGAACCACTATTGCCGCGCTACACCAGCACTTTCCTATGCCCAATCTCGCACTCTTTGACCTCGACCACACCCTGATCCCCATCGATTCTGACTATGAATGGGGGCAGTTCCTTACCCGCATCGGTGCTGTTGATGCTGAGGAGTTTAGTCGACGTAATGCCGATTTTTATGCGCAGTACCAAGCAGGCACTTTGGATCCGGTGGAATATCTCGAGTTCGCTTTGGGTACGCTAGCCGCATTCGACAAAGCGCAATTGGGACAATGGCATCAACAGTTCATGCGAGAAGTCATTGAACCGGCGCTACTGCCAGCGGCATACGAGCTACTCAAGCGACATCAGGAAAACAATGATTTAATTGCAATCATCACTGCGACGAATCGTTTTGTCACAGCCCCGATCGCCGATGCGCTTGGCGTCGTGCATTTGCTTGCCGCTGAGCCTGAAGTTGATGCAAACGGCCAACTGACGGGAAAATTAATCGGAGTGCCGAGTTCAGGTGCAGGTAAAATCACACATTTAAAGCAATGGCTAGACGCGCAAGGTAAAACATTGAGCGATTTCGAGAGAATCTATTTCTATAGCGACTCGCAAAACGATATTCCTTTGCTGTCCTTGGTTAGCCATCCGGTGGCAACAAATCCGAATGCTTTATTACAAGCCCATGCCGATCAACATGGCTGGCAGACATTACATCTATTCAAGAGCAATGATTAAGAAATTTATTCGCAAGATTCTCGGTGTAAAAGAGAAAGTAGACAGCGGCAAAAGCGACGACAGCGGGAAAAGCAAGACGAAAAACAAACCCAAAGTGTTGAGCGCGAAAGAGCACGGCATCGATCCCAAACTGGTATCGAATAACGCTATTCGTGTCACTCAAACGCTACAGGAAAATGGCTTTAAAGCGTTCATCGTCGGTGGTGCCGTACGCGATCTTTTACTGGGAGTAAAACCGAAAGATTTCGACGTCGCTACGAATGCGACTCCAGAGCAAGTGAAACGTCTATTTCGTCGAGCATTCATCATTGGTCGACGTTTTCAAATTGTGCACGTGATGTTTGGCCAAGACTTGATCGAAGTCACCACTTTCCGTGGCGCGGCCAAGAACGATGCACCGAAAGATGAACATGGTCGTGTTTTGCGCGATAACACTTTCGGTGAGCAGCATGAAGATGCCGTGCGTCGAGACTTTACCATCAATGCGATGTATTACGATCCAGCCAGCGAAACGGTCTTGGATTACCACGGCGGTATCGCTGATATTCGTAAGAAAACGCTACGCATCATTGGTGTACCTGAATTGCGTTACCGCGAAGATCCGGTTCGCATGCTACGCGTGGTGCGCTTCGCAGCCAAACTACAATTTTCAATTGATGCCGACACGCGCAAACCTATTCCTGTGATGGCACCATTAATCGACAACGTGCCAAGCGCACGTGTGTTTGATGAAATGCTGAAATTACTGATGAGCGGACATGCGATGGCTTGCTTACAGCAATTACGCAAAGAAGGTTTGCATCACGGATTAATGCCTTTACTTGATGTCGTTTTAGAGCAACCTATGGGTGAGCGCTTTGTGACCCTCGCTCTCGCGAATACCGACGAACGGGTTAAGCAAGGGAAAACCGTTTCCCCAGGTTTCTTGTTCGCGTCGTTATTGTGGCACCAAGTACTAGAAAAATGGGAAGCCTACAAAGCTGCTGGCGAACTCAGCATTCCGGCCTTGCACCTTGCTGCCGACGACGTGCTTAATACACAAACTGATGCACTTGCGTTACAAAGAAAAATTGGTAGCGATATGCGTGACATCTGGGCAATGCAACCACGCTTTGAGAAACGCATTGGTAAGTCGCCCTATAAGATGTTGGAGAACTCACGTTTACGTGCAGGCTATGATTTCTTATTACTGCGTTGTGCGTCAGGTGAGATTGACGCCGAGATTGGTGAATGGTGGACCGCCTTCATTCAAGGTGATGAAGAAGAGCGCGTGCGCTTATTAAGTATCAAGCCCAAAGCAAAAACAGGCGACACAGCAGCACCTAAAAAACGCCGCCCTCGCCGCAGTAACAACCGCCGTCCGAAAGCGGCAAGTAGCGAATAAGTACGATGCTGACCACCGCTTACATCGGCATAGGTGCCAACCTTGGCGATGCCCGTGCAACAGTCGAATATGCGATTGAGAAGATCAATCACTTTCCATCGACTACGATGGAAAGAGCTTCCTCTTTGTTTGTCACTGCACCGATCGACTCGAGTGGCGACGATTACATCAACGCCGTGGCTCAAATACAGACATCACTTGATGCGGAGAGCTTACTCAATCATTTACAAGAGCTTGAATTAGCCTGCGGTCGCGAACGGCCCTATCGCAACGCACCGCGCACGCTAGACCTCGATCTCTTAATTTTTGGTGGGCAAGAAATTGCGACAGATCGTCTCACCGTACCACATCCCCGCATGCAAGAACGCGCATTTGTTTTGATTCCACTGCTACAACTTGATCCGTTCATCACGATTCCGGGCAAAGGCGCTGCGCATCAGTTTGCGCCTCAAGTTGCCGATCAAGGTATACGTCAACTTTCCTTAAACCCAGCCTGAACTAGGCATCAGAACTATGCAGATCCCCATCATAGTACAGACGACAGGACTCTTAATTCTGTCCAATGTGTTCATGACATTCGCTTGGTACGGCCACCTTAAAAATTTACATTCCAAAGCTTGGTATGTTGCTGCCATCGTCAGTTGGGGTATTGCTCTTTTTGAATATTTACTCCAAGTGCCGGCCAACCGGATCGGGTACACTGCCTATAGTTTGGCCCAACTCAAGATCTTACAAGAAGTATTAACCCTGTTAGTATTTGTACCGTTTTCGATGATCTACATGAACCAGCCATTCAAGCTCGATTATGTTTGGGCGGGTTTATGTTTAATTGGTGCCGTTTATTTTATTTTTCGTAGTTAAGCCCATGACCAGCAATGGCGTCGCGCTTAACATCAAACCGGAGATTGCACGTGGCTGAATATCTACAAGATCGTAAGGCGATTACGCTCACCACCCTCAATACCATGCGCCAAAACGGCGACAAAATTGCCATGTTAACCTGCTATGACGCTAGCTTTGCCTCCATGATGGATCGCTGTGGTGTCGATATCCTTTTGGTCGGTGATTCCTTGGGCATGGTTTGCCAAGGGCATCAATCAACACTTCCGGTGAGTAATGCAGACGTTGCCTATCATACGGCCTGCGTGAGCCGTGGTAACGATAAGGCATTTGTCATCGCTGATATGCCATTCGGCACTTATCCAACGCCTGAACAAGCGTTCGCCAATGCAGTTCAGCTGATACAAGCTGGCGCACAAATGGTGAAGGTCGAAGGTGGAGCATGGATTGCACCCATCATCCAATTTTTGACGGAGCGTGCGATACCAGTATGCGCGCATTTAGGACTAACCCCTCAATCGGTGCATCAACTTGGCGGTTACAAAGTGCAAGGCAAGACTACGGAAGCAGCGGATGTTCTGAAAGCAGATGCTGTAAAGCTGCAAGCCGCTGGTGCCGCCTTACTCGTTCTAGAAGCTATCCCTGCTCCGCTAGCGAAAGAAGTCACAGACTTATTGCATATTCCCACAATTGGGATTGGCGCAGGACCTGATTGCTCAGGGCAAGTGTTGGTCATGCATGACTTGCTTGGTGTTTTCCCTGGACGAAAAGCGCGTTTTGTGAAAAACTTCATGGAAGGACACAGTAATATCGATGACGCCATCAAAGCCTACGTGGCTGCGGTCAAAGATTTGAGTTTCCCAGCGCCGGAACACTGTTTCTAGAAAACAAAAATATACAAAAAAATTTGTATTACCAAGAAAACCTGGCGAGCGTATGGTTTAAATACATACGCGCGTCAGCTCGTAGGAGTTATCCCACCAATACCTGCCACTGTCAATTTCACCTAGGGAATTCACCATGAAGTCTGTCATGTTGTCTGTTGCAATATTGGTCGCAAGTGCAAACGTAAGCGCACAAAATTTAGAGCCTGTTGTTTCTAGCGAAGCTACCATGGCTGCTGATTTGGTCGCGCGCGGTGAATTTGCAAAGGCGCTCAAACTCTACACCAAGCTCTCGAATCAAGGCGATATTAACGCCACCTATAACCTTGGTCTGCTTTATTACAAAGGGCAAGGCGTCAAGCAAGATTACGATCTTGCATTCTCATACCTCAACAAAGCGGCTTTTCGCAAAATTGAAAATGCACGTATTCAAGTGGCGGGCATGCATTTGCAAGGTTTAGGCACCAAGCGCAATGTCGATGAAGCCATCAAGCTTTACACCGAATCTGCAGAGCAAAATAATGTGGCGGCTCAAATGATTCTGGCCGACCTGTTTATGAGCGGTAAAGAGTTCCCTGCCAATAAAGAGACGGCGATCAAATGGTATAAACGTGCAGCAACCCTGAACAATAAAGAAGCCCAATATCAAGTTGGCAAAGCCTATGAAAATGGCATAGGTGTGCCTGCCGATATCAAGCAAGCCTACGCTTGGTATGAAAAAGCCGCGAAGCAGGGTAATTCGGACTCCCAATACAAAATGGGGGTTGCCTATCTGATCGGACGTACGGTCACCGCCGATCCTACCCAAGCTGCTGCATGGTTCAAGACTGCTGCCGACAATGGTCACCTCACGGCTCGCTTTGAATTAAGCAAACTCGCCTACACAGGAACTGGGATTGCGCAAGACTTTTCTCCTGCTTTCATCGAGAACGACCTCGAAGCGAAAAAAGGCGATATGACGGCGCAGTACAATCTGGCACTAATGTTCCTCAACGGACAAGGTACCAAAACCAATTTACAACAAGCTCAATTTTGGTATGAACAAAGCGCCGAACAAGGTTTTGTACCAGCTCAATATAACCTTGCCCTACTCTTGCTGCGCGAAGATTATCAGCAAAAAAATCCCACTCAAGCTATCGATTGGCTAGAGAAAGCAGCGCGCGCGGGCAATGCTTATGCGCAATTTAATCTCGGCGCCCAATATGTCAACGCCGACTATGTCAAACGTGACTTTTTAAAAGCCTATCTCTGGTTTAGTGTCGCAGAGAAAAATGGCAAGCCAGAAAGCAAGAGTGCACTGGATATGTGCCGCAAGAAATTAACTGCAGCGGAAATGGCAGAGATCGATGCCCAAGTTCCTGCCATTATCGCTGGCTTCAAACCCCAATAAAGAAAACCATCGCAATGCCAAATCACGCAGAAGAATTAAAGGTCGCATTAGCTCAGATCGCCCCTATTTGGCTCAATCGTCAAGCAACGACCACGAAGATCATCGACTATGTGATTCAGGCAGCGCGACAAGGTGCGGAATTCGTTTGTTTCGGGGAAACGATCTTGCCGGGCTATCCATTTTGGTTAGACCTGACAGAGGGTTCGCGATTTAACGACGATGTCCAAAAAGATCTTCACGCCTATTATGTGTCACAGGCAGTTGATATTGAAGGTGGCGACCTTGATGAGATCTGTGTCGCCGCAAAAGCTCACAGCATTGCAGTGATGTTGGGCTGCCTGGAACGCCCTGCCGATCGCACGGGCTATAGCGTGTACTGTTCCTGTGTCTATATCAACGCCAAAGGTGAAATTGGCTCCGTACATCGTAAGTTGATGCCCACCTACGAAGAACGATTGACGTGGGCGGCGGGCGATGGCCATGGCTTACGCACGCATGACTTGAAACGCTTTAAAGTGGGTGGACTCAATTGTTGGGAGAACTGGATGCCATTGTCTCGCGCGGCACTCTATGCGCAAGGTGAAGACGTCCATGTCGGCATTTGGCCAGGTAATCTTCGCAATACCGAAGACCTCACTCGCTTCATCGCAAAGGAAGGCCGTAGCTTTAGTATTGCTGTTTCTGGACTAATGCGACGCCAAGACTTTCCTAGCGATTTCCCCCATCTAGACAAGATTCTTGAACGATGCCCAGATATCTTAGCCAATGGTGGCTCTTGTATTGCTGGCCCCGATGGACGTTGGATTATTGAGCCAGTCATCGACCAAGAGTGTTTATTAGTCGCGACCCTGAACAAAAATGAAGTGCGTCGTGAGCGTCAAAATTTTGATGTCGCTGGACATTATTCGCGCCCGGACATAACCCGCTTGGTTGTTAATCGTCAACGGCAGTCATTAGCAAGATTTGAGGACGAATAAAAAAAGCGCAACAAGAGCGAATACTAGGCCACTTCCTGACAAATGGATACGGCCTCGCAGCTTAGTCCTTCGCAGCGTAGTCCTTCGCATTTTCGACAATTGAACGCGAAGCTTGTCTTAGCTTTTCCAAGGCTGCCTCCAAGACCACATCTTTTCTCGCAATCAAATCAGCACGCGAGATCAACAGCATTCGATCTGGCACGACGCCATTGCCCTCGACCCGTTTCCCAGCGACCGGTATGAAATCCATCTCGCTGTACGCTAGCCCCCCACCACCAGGTATATTCGCATATCCCATATAGCCTAATAAACATCCGCAACTGGTACTTCCAAACACTTGCGCACGACCAATCGCTTGCAAACTACCCGAGAAAAATTCGCTGGCGCTTGCGCTATCACTATCGACCAATACAATCAGTGGATTAAGGTAAGGCTGATTGACCCCTTTCAATTCCAATTTCAAGCTACCCGCAGAAATTAAGCCGAACATGAAGCTAGGAGGTTTCCCTGTGCGCGTCTTTCGCTCTCCAATCGCGACCTTCCCACTGACAACATGGTTCATCATATTTAGAGCCATGCCTAAAGATCCGCCACCGTTGCCCCGAAGATCGACAATAAGTGCTTGCGTCCCTTTCATTTTTTCGAAGTGTTCCGCGATTTGCCCGTTTAATTTCTGATCAAAAGCGGTGAGTTTAATATAGCCGATATTCCCGTCTTGAATTTGGCTCGTTATACTATCTTTACGTGGCAAGATCCCACGCGTCATCTCAAGCTCCCGCTCGCTGCCATCTGCCATCACGATTTTCAACTTAAGCTGATTGGAATCACGCTCTGGATCACCACCATTGAGCAGTCGACGCACCGATTTCTCCCTTGCGCGTTCAGTCGAATTCTTACGCGCTTTTTGGCGTTCTTGTTGCCACCACAGTTGCGCATCTACCCCATCGATTTCCAACAACTTGTCACCAACGACGATGCCGGCCTTCTCGGCAGCAGAGTCCTTTGCCACCCCAAACACCAAAATACCTTCAGTCGTCTCGGCCACATTGAGTCCAAGCGTGAAGCTTTGTCGTTCCTTATCGTTCGCATACTGCTGCGGTGATAGCACCCGCGTATGCGCATCCCCTAGTTCTGCAACCATTTCATCAAGCTTACGCCAAAACACCGCATCACTTGCTGACCCCATGATTCGTGGGTAATGGACTTGACCGACTTGCTTCCAATCGACCCCATTAAATTGAGGATCGACATAAGCCTCATTAACCCGATTCCATACGAATTGGTAAGCATCTTGTTTTAGCTCTGTCGTCAATGGCTTACCATCGACAGGAGCTGAATTACCAAACTGGCGAGTCAATACATGCTGAGGATCAATTGCCGCACAGCCGATAACCGCCATACACAAACCAAGCCCCAGAACTGTCCGTGTGCGACGCCAGATGGTATTCATTAAATTCATTGTAAGTGTCCGAATAAAGGCAAGAAGGCCGTAGTCTATTCCATTTTCACCACGGCAAATGCTCACCATTATAGGCAACAAACGATCCGGATTCATCTGCCTTTAATTGATCGAGCACAGCCAAGATTTCTTGTGAGGCGAGTTGTGCTGGTCGAGCCTGCGGCCCAGCGCCGCTCTTCTTTGCAAACGGCTGAGAAAGCTTTGATTGCACTGTGCCTGGGTGAACCGCCACCAATAGCGCCTCTGGGTTGCTGCGTTTGACCTCTATCGAGGCCGTTTTGACCAACATATTGAGCGCGGCTTTTGAAGCGCGATAGCTATACCAACCACCTAACCGGTTATCGCCTATGCTTCCAACCTTTGCAGATAAGAAAGCGAAGATACTGCGCTGTTTATCCAATAGAGGAACGAAGTAAGCTAAGACCATCGCGGGACCGAAGGTATTGATTGCAAAAGTCTCTTGCATTTGATGAAGATTCAAATCCCCCAATTTTTTCTCGGGCATGAAACCCTCCGTATGCAATACGCCGCTCGCCACGATGATCAGCTGAAAAGGACCATGTTCCCTAAGAAAATCGGCGCAACGGATGATCGACTGTTCATCACTGAGATCAATCGCTGGATCCGAATGTCGATGCAGTGCATAAACATGCTGGCAGGCATGGTCATTTCTGAGATGCTCCACCATCGCTGCGCCAATCGCACCTGAAGCCCCAATGACACAGGCTTTATAAGAATTTCCTAAGCTTTCCATATACAACCTTCCCTATATATCGCTCAATGCCAACCCTGTTTCCACACCGCCACATCGTGCAATTGACGCCAAGGAATCACACGTTTTACTTTGCTATAAACTGCTTCAATTTCGACTTCCACAATCGGCATATCGGGCACCTCAGGTTCAATCACTTTACTCACCAGAAAATGCTTTTGCTTCTGTTCGATTGATACCGCTGTCCATTTCGACATCAACAGCTTTTTTGGATTAATTCGTGACACGATGGCTTCTCCTCAAATTTCATGTAAGTGAAGTTGGATGTATCTAGCTCTGTCGTGCAAGGCTGTCAGATCTTCTTCTTTCATCTGCCTTAATTGCTTATAGACGATCCCAAGGCGAGGATTTTTACCTAGCTTATCCTGATGACGTTGATGAAAATCCCAGTACAGAGAATTGAATGGGCAAGCATCCTCGCCTAGGCGCTGTTTCTTATTGTAGTGACAGCCCTTGCAATAGTCGCTCATACGGTCGATGTAGGCGGCGCTAGACACGTAAGGCTTAGTCGCTAACTGCCCTCCATCCGCAAATTGACTCATCCCCAAGGTGTTGGGAAGCTCTACCCATTCAAAAGCGTCGATATACACCCCAAGATACCATTCGTGTACAGACTGTGGTTTGAGCCCTGCTAACAATGCGAAATTACCGATCACCATAAGACGTTGAATATGATGCGCATGGGCTTGTTGCAATGATTGCGAAATCGCAGTCGCCATGCATCGCATCTTCGTCTCTCCGTTCCAAAACCAATTTGGTAGAGGTAGTTGATGTTCAAAAAAATTACTCTGTTCATATCGCGGCATACGATACCAATACACACCTCGTACATACTCGCGCCAGCCGATGATTTGGCGAATGAAACCCTCGACCGATGCCAGCGGAATAGCATGTTTTTCGTGAGCTTCAAGCACGGCCTTAACGACTTCGATTGGCGACAGCATTTTCACGTTTAAAGCGAACGACAACATTGAATGAAACAAGCGCCACGCCTTACTGCACATCGCATCTTGAAACTCACCAAAATGAGGTAAAGCAAATTCGATAAAGTTACGCAACTGGCTTAGTGCCTCATCTCGATCTAAGGGCCAACGAAAATGTTGCGCTTGAGGTTCACCAAAACTCTTTACACCTGCTGCCTCGATACTCGCCCACAGAGCAGAATGATCATGTAGCGGACGGCTATCCACTGGTTCCCAGGGCAAACCAGGCCATGATTTTCGATTATCATGATCAAAGTTCCAAGCCCCTCCCATCGGTTGATTTTTTTCGTCGACCAAAATCTGAAACTTGACTCGCATCGTGCGATAAAACGCCTCCATCAACCACTGTTTACGTTGACTGAAAAACTCACCCACCTCCTCTCTCGCAGTCAAAAAATGTTCGCTATCGACCATTTTTCCTGGCAACACGCCATTGCTCGAGAACTCAGCGAGTTGTTGGTCCAATCTCCACTCATCGGGCGCCTGATAAATAAAAGATCTTGCCGAGTAAATTTTGCCCAACATTAATAAGTTCAACGGGATTTCATGTTGATTCCGGGCGTCGTCAATCTGCAGATAATGCACGCGATGCCCCTGATCCTGAAGCTGATCTGCAAAAGCGCGCATCGCTGCAAAAATTGCGATAATCTTCTGCGCGTGATGCAGCACATAGTCGGTTTCCTG
Source organism: Oxalobacteraceae bacterium (assembly GCA_947464955.1). Classification (GTDB taxonomy): domain Bacteria; phylum Pseudomonadota; class Gammaproteobacteria; order Burkholderiales; family Burkholderiaceae_D; genus Undibacterium. Next base: position 7,848 of record CANHZI010000067.1, on the reverse strand, counting down.
CCGTACTTCCATCATGACATAGATGATGTTCGTATCGATCTGCGAAAACCAGCTATGCTGCAAATTGAGCTGATCGCCGAGAATCAGTCGCAATTGGGTTCCAGTTTGACTTTCAGTCATAGAATCTTACCGCCTTAAAATTTAACTTTTGCCCGCGCCAGCGCGGCAACTGCGCTGACAACGCTCAGAGCAATATTTCACTTGCTCCCAATTGAGCCGCCACTTCTTACGCCAAGCAAAGGACAAACCGCATTGCGTGCAAAGCTTGGTGGGCAACTCTGATTTCTTACGCATTTTCATGTGACTAGGCCACCAAGCTAATTCCCTCGGCCTGCGCAACCCGCAGCAATGCTTGCTCTAGGGATGCGCGCGCATGTGCGGCGGTATAGTGTAAATCTCGATGCAGAGCTGCATCGTCAGCATTCCGATTCTCGCATTGAGCGCTATACTGCTCGAAGCTCGTCAACATCTGCAACAAATCCACCAAATGACGCGGACACTCACAATGAATCGAGGTCGCTGAACGTGCAATCAAGGCGAGTGCCTCATCGTCGATGGCGCGCGCTGGCGCAGCCTTATTTGAGGACAAATGGCGATCACGGGCATGGCTCACCACACGTTTTTGTTTAGTTTGTAAATGTATCTGCGCACGAGCTAGCGCAACACGGCATAAAGGTTCGACCTCTCCGACTTCACCGGGAATTCTGGCAACTTGATTGCCGGCCAGTCTTAATCGACGAATTGAATCGCTAGAGGCAAACCTATACAACACCAAAACTGCACGAGCGCCGCATACTTGCTGAGCCTCCCGAATCAATTGCAGCTGCTCTTCAGGTTCAGCAATTTCACCAATCTCGACCACCAAGACATCGACCACCACGTCCTTCAACTGCACCGGTGCCTGATGCAAATTACTGGCTGTCTGCACTAAGCTCAGGTGACTTTGCTCATCTCTTTGATTAATCAAAGCATGTCTTAGATGCGCACCGATCAATGCAATACGCAACATTTTTTGCTCCAAAGCGCCTGCGTAACTTGCTTGCGGCCCGCTGCCTGCAGCTGCGTGCTGCATATTTAACAACTCATCAAGACTGAGCTTCGCGACGGCACCAATTGCGTTTCCGGCATCGACCAGTTGTTTGATTAATCCTAGGCGGCGCACATCCTCAAAGGAATATTGCCTTTGTCCTTGTTCACTACGAACCGGGTTTGTCACGCCGTATCGACGTTCCCAAACACGTAGCGTTTCTACAGGCACACCAGATAAACGCGCCGCCGCACCACTGCGATAGCGTGTATTTTGTTGAGAATGTTGCATTGATTCTTGGGTTTGAACTTGGGACATTTGACACCTTATTTGGGTTATTTCCACTGCACACAATTTTTTTGAACCACCTTCGAACCGAAATTTAACACAGTTTTTATTTTCTTGCCGGTTCAAACCCAATACAATCAACCCGAATGCATTAAATGAAATTACTTCATGGAAACATGAAAAATCCAAATCAAACCAAAGCCGCCTGCACTATCTACTTTGATGGCGCTTGCCCAATCTGCTCTAAAGAAATTGCGACCTATCGAAAATGGAAAGGTGGGGAACAATTAGTGTGGGTCGATGCAAGTCAATGCACTGATGATGAACTTGGAGAAAATCTGACGCGCCAACAAGCACTAGCGCGCCTCCATTGCAGAGATGCTACTGGTGAATTAGTGGATGGTGCCGCAGCCTTTGTCGCGATTTGGTCGCACCTACGTGGTCTATCTTATTTAAGCCCTCTACTCTCGCGACCACTCATTTTGGCCATGCTCGAACGCATCTATCGTGGGTTTCTTAAACTTCGCCTAGCTCTAAAAAAAAGGTCTATCCTTTGATTGGAAACCATCGTGAACGCAGGCGCATAAACGGGGACTCAATACAAATGAACTGCAAGTATGCGGCAATGATACTAAGCAAGAACATGAGCCCGATACCGAGGATACCGGACACCGAAATATTCCAATCATTGAACACTGGAATCAAGGCGTTCATCAATGGTTTATGCACTAAGTAAAGCGCGTATGACCAAACTGCGAGTGATGCAGCACCTGGCACTCGCAACCGACCTAAGATCGAGTTGGGGCTCAATGCAGCGAGCGTGAGGCCAGCGAAACCAATGGCCAGAAAGGTATATCCAAAGCTTGTTGTGAAACCGCTAAAGCCGGAGACAGGATCGTAATTAAAGTACTGAAATAAGATAATCGCAAAACCACTAACAATCAGGCCGAACAGCAGATTACGGCTGCCTTTCGATATCCATTGTTGCCAACGTTGCGGCTCGTACACCTTGACCAACGCCAGCGCCACACCTGGCATCAACTCATCAAATCGACACCAGCTCGAATAATAGATATAAGTGCGATACAGTCCGCCATCAGTGCCGACCTTTTCTAGCGAAAGAAAACGCATCACTGCGCAAAAAAGCATGGTACCCACAATCACCAGCCACATACCACGCAATGTCTTCAAACGCCCCAAGACCAACAGAGCTAGCAAAGGCAAAATCAGATAAAACTGCTCCTCAATACACAGCGACCAAGCATGCGAAAAAGCGGAGCCTGATTTCAAATCGAAGTTTTGAGTAAAAGTCAGAAACTTCCACAACGGTGTCAACGGGTTCCCACCCGCAGCAAGCGGGAATAGAAAGTAGATAGCCAAAATAAAGTAATAGTTTGGGAGCGTACGTAAGGCACGGCGCGCGTAAAAGCGGCCAATCGATAGTTCGTTTTTTTGTCTTAATTCCTCAAAGATTTGATAACCGATCAAATATCCGCTTAGAACAAAAAACAGATCAACTCCTATCCAACCAATCTCGCTCAAGATGCCAAAGCTTGCCTCGTTGCTGACAAACACCATATAGTGGTACATCAAGACGAGCAAAATGGCGCAGGCCCGCAGCGTATCTAGTCCATGAATTCTGCCTGCAGATGGTTGCGCCGATGTATACATTGTCTCTAGAAACGGAACAAATACCGTTTTCTCATTAAGTTAGAAAGTCCGCAATTTTACTGCCTCACACTTGGAGGTGCAGCAATTTCTATCACCTAGAAGTGCCCTCCCATCACATCGCGAAACACAAAAAAAGCGAAGATAAACTTCGCTTTTTTTGTGTTTCGCGATGTGAGCTTGTTTGATTCACATTGCTTCAGTCAAGCCTAGGCAGTCTCATAACGCGCTAATGAACGCTCTAAATGCGGTGCCAGCATGTCTGCTGAATTTATCGTCATACCGAGCTCGCTTAGCAAGCCATCTTGAATACCGTACACCCAACCATGCACCGCAACTTCTTGCCCGCGTTCCCATGCATCTTGGATGATCGTCGTTTGACAGACGTTGACGACTTGTTCAATGACATTCAATTCGCACAGACGATCTAAACGCTCTTTTGGTGGCAATACCTCACCGAGATACTTTTCGTGCTTCTGATGTACGTCCTGCACGTGGCGTAGCCAGTTATCGGCCAAGCCAATGCGACGACCTGTCAACGCTGCTTGCACGCCGGAACAACCGTAGTGGCCGCAAACAATAATGTGCTTGACCTTCAACACATCGATCGCAAACTGAAGGACAGACAAGCAATTGAGGTCGGAATGTACAACGACATTCGCAATATTACGATGAACGAACAATTCGCCCGGTAATAAACCCAGCAACTCATTGGCCGACACACGGCTATCAGCACAGCCTATCCACAAATACTCTGGGCTTTGTTGGGCGGCTAGTTTCTTAAAGAAGTCGGCGTCGCGACTAACAATACTTCCAGCCCACTTACGATTATTCTCAAACAGTTGCTCAGGGGTGACACTATTTCTTAACATTTCACTCATGTTGCGCCTTTACCAATTCATTCCCGCCATTTTACCTTTTCTAGAGCTTTTCACCTAATTTCGGCTCAAGCCACGAGCATAAAAAAACGCGGATCTAACTACGATCCGCGCTTCTTATTTCGAAGAAAAAGCAAGATTACTCGAAGAATTTCTTCACTTTGTCCATCCAGGTTTTACTTTGAGGGCTATGTTTGGAACCCCCTTCGACCGTCAACTGTTCAAAATTGCGCAAAAGGTCTTTTTGCTTATCGGTCAGTTTGACTGGCGTTTCAATCACTACGTGGCAGAACAAATCACCAGCATAACCAGAGCGCACGCCCTTCACGCCTTTACTACGCAAACGGAAAGTCTTACCGGATTGCGTACCTTCAGGAATCGTGAACGATGCTTTACCGCTCAAAGTCGGCACTTCGATATCACCGCCCAATGCTGCTTTAACAAAGGAAATAGGAATTTCACAATGCAAATCGTCGCCATCACGTTGGAAAACCTGATGAGGTTTGATATGGATTTCCACATACAAGTCACCCGGCGGCCCACCATTAATGCCTGGCTCGCCATTACCAGAAGAACGAATGCGCATGCCATTATCGATACCAGCAGGGATCTTCACTTCCAAAGTCTTGTTTCGCTTGATTCGACCAGTGCCACTACATGGATTACATGGGTCAGTAATCATCTTGCCAGTGCCATGACATTTCGGGCAAGTCTGTTGAATACTGAACAAACCTTGTTGCATACGAACTTGGCCATGCCCACCGCAAGTCGTACATGTGACTGGTGAGGTACCAGGTTTCGCACCAGAACCATGACAAGTTTCGCATTCATCGTAACTTGGGACGCGGATCGTCGTATCGAAACCATTGGCCGCTTGTTCCAGCGTGATTTCGAGGTTGTAACGTAAGTCAGCGCCACGATACACCTGTGGGCCTGAGCTACGACGACCACCACCGAAGATATCACCGAAAATATCGCCAAAGGCATCAGCAAAACCAGCGCCATGGCCGCCACCGCCGCCACCCATATTAGGATCGACACCCGCATGTCCATAACGATCGTAGGCTTCGCGTTTTTGTGGGTCGGAAAGCATCTCGTAGGCTTCTTTGCCTTCTTTGAATTTTTCTTCCGCAGTCTTGCTATCCGGATTGCGGTCCGGATGATATTTCATCGCTAGTTTGCGATAAGCTTTTTTGATTTCATCTTCTGAGGCATTTTTTGCCACACCCAGAATTTCGTAAAAATCACGCTTCGCCATCTCGATTACACCTTGTTTTTATTAAAGTTTGTTGTGATACGCAATTGAATTTAAAAAGCATTTACCGCAAAGGCGCAGAGCACGCAGAGTAAGCTTTTGAGCTATTCCCAACGTCCTCTGCGCCTCTGCGGCTAGGTTTTATGATTCAATTACTTGGCGTCTTTCACTTCTTTGAAATCGGCATCGACGACGTCATCATCTTGTGGTTTAGCATCAGCACCAGGTGCTGCGCCTGCTGCGCCGCCGGCTGCAGCTTGCTGTGCTTGCATTTCTGCGTACACTTTTTCACCCAATTTTTGTGACGCTGTCGACAAGTTGCCGATCTTGGTATCGATCTCAGCTTTATCGCCTGCTTTCAACACATCTTCCAACTCTTTGATTGCCGTTTCGATTTTCTCTTTTTCGCCAGCGTCTAACTTATCGCCATGCTCAGCCAAAGCTTTTTTAGTTGAATGAACTAATGCGTCGCCTTGATTGCGGGACTCAGCCAATTCTTTGACTTTCTTGTCTTCTTCCGCATTCAATTCAGCGTCTTTCACCATTTTTTGAATTTCTTCTTCAGTCAAACCCGAGTTTGCCTTAATGGTGATCTTGTTCTCTTTACCAGTTGCTTTGTCTTTCGCACCGACGTGCAAAATACCGTTGGCATCGATGTCAAAAGTCACTTCGATTTGTGGTGTGCCACGTGCTGCTGGTGGAATACCTTCCAAATTGAATTCGCCCAAACCTTTGTTGCGTGCTGCGATTTCGCGTTCACCTTGGAACACTTTAATCGTCACCGCAGGTTGATTGTCATCTGCAGTCGAGAACACTTGGCTGAACTTAGTCGGGATAGTCGTGTTCTTTTGAATCATCTTGGTCATCACGCCACCCAGAGTCTCGATACCCAAAGACAATGGCGTTACGTCCAACAACAGAACGTCTTTACGATCACCGGACAACACAGAACCTTGAATCGCTGCACCAACAGCCACTGCTTCATCAGGATTCACGTCTTTACGTGGTTCTTTGCCGAAGAATTCTTTGACCAACTCTTGAACCTTAGGCATACGTGTCATACCACCGACCAAGATCACGTCATCGATGTCAGACGTTTTGACGCCCGCATCTTTGATCGCCAAACGGCATGGTTCCATCGTTTTTTGGATCAATTCTTCAACTAACGCTTCCAACTTGGCACGTGTGATTTTCAAGTTCAAATGCGTTGGTGCGCCATTTGCCATGGCAATGTATGGCTCATTGATTTCTGTTTGCTGCGAGCTGGACAATTCGATCTTTGCACGCTCTGCAGACGCTTTGATACGTTGCAAAGCGATAGGATCTTTGGACAAATCCAAGCCATTGATTTTCTTGAATTCATCGATGATGTAGTCGATCACGCGTTGGTCGAAGTCTTCACCGCCCAAGAAGGTATCGCCGTTGGTCGACAATACTTCAAATTGCATTTCGCCATCAACGTCAGCGATTTCAATGATAGAAACGTCGAAGGTACCACCACCCAAGTCATACACTGCAATCTTGCGATCGCCTTTTTCTTTTTTGTCGAGACCGAACGCCAAAGCCGCAGCTGTTGGCTCGTTGATGATACGTTTAACATCCAAGCCCGCGATACGGCCCGCATCTTTAGTCGCTTGACGTTGTGCATCGTTAAAGTATGCTGGAACAGTGATCACCGCTTCAGTCACTTCTTCGCCGAGGTAGTCCTCAGCGGTCTTTTTCATTTTGCGCAAAACTTCTGCGGAGATTTGTGGTGGCGCCAATTTTTTGTCACGCACAGAAACCCATGCATCACCGTTATCTGCTTTGGAAATACTATATGGCATCAAGCCGATGTCTTTTTGTACTTCTTTTTCATCGAACTTACGGCCAATCAAACGCTTTACCGCGTACAGAGTATTTTTTGGATTTGTGACAGCCTGACGCTTAGCCGACGCACCGACTAAAATTTCACCGTCTTCTTGGTAAGCGATGATCGAAGGCGTCGTACGCGCACCTTCCGCGTTTTCGATTACTTTTGGTTGGCCGCCTTCCATAACAGCGACGCAAGAATTGGTTGTACCCAAATCAATACCGATCATTTTTCCCATGATATTTTCCCTATCCTAAAAATTTTATTTTTAAACTTGGTGGTAGCGTTTCTACGAAGCGCTCCCGTCTGATTCTGATGTATGGCAATAAAACGCTTTTTCAAGACACTTTTTGCTGTTTTTTTCGCTTTTCATGCTTTTTTCAGCGTTTTCCTGCGTTTTTACACTACTTTTTGCTTATTTCGCTTGTGCCACTGTGACCAAAGCTGGACGCAATAAACGATCTGCGATGGTGTAACCTTTTTGCAAGACAGTGACAATCGTGTTGGCTTCCTGTTCTGCTGGCACCATAGAAATGGCTTGATGCTTCATCGGGTCCAGTTTTTCGCCTTGTTGTGGATTGATTTCCAACAAACGGTTCTTCTCAAACGCTGCGCTGAGTTGTTTCAAAGTCATTTCCACGCCTTCTTTGAGAGATTCCACTGTTGGCGCTTCCACTTTCAAACCCATTTCCAAGCTGTCTTTAACCGGAACCAATGACTCAGCAAAACTCTCAATCGCAAATTTATGCGCCTTTGAAATATCTTCCTGAGCACGACGACGAATGTTTTCGCCTTCGGCTTTAGCTCGCATAAACGCATCTTGCAATTCCAACACTTTTGCTTCGAGCTGGGCCACAACTTCAGCCGAAACACCGGGTTC
>CANHZI010000066.1 GCA_947464955.1 Oxalobacteraceae bacterium | reverse complement strand
TTGCAAAACACCTGCGTCGCCACATTGACCGCCTGATTCCGCATAGAAAGGTGTAACGTCCAAGACCACGATCGCTGCTTGACCCGCTTCAATTTTTTGTACCGCAGCGCCATCAACATAAAGCGCGATCACTTTACTGTCATAGCTCAATTGTTCGTAACCGACAAACTTCGACTTCTCACCGTTGTATTCGATCGCCGTGTTCATCTTGAACTTACCAGCAGCGCGAGCCATTTGTTTTTGGTTCGCCATCGCTGCATCGAAGCCTGCTTCATCGAGCACCACGCCACGTTCGCGGCAGATATCCGCCGTCAAATCTAATGGGAAGCCGTAAGTGTCATACAGCGTGAATGCGGTATTACCATCGAGGTTTTTACTGTCTTTTGCGAGCGCCGCTTCGAGGATTTTCATACCGTGCTCGAGAGTTTCACCGAAACGTTCTTCCTCTTGTTTCAGTACCTGTGCAACCCGTTCACCAGCGTCGGCCAACTCAGGATAGGCAACACCCATTTCTTTCACCAAATCAGCGACCAATTTGTAGAAGAATGGCTTGGTTTGACCCAATTTGTGGCCATGCCGCAAAGCGCGGCGGGTAATACGACGCAATACATAACCACGACCCTCATTACCAGGAATGATGCCGTCGACTATCAAGAAGCCTGCGCAACGAATATGATCCGCGATGACTTTCAAAGAGTTATTGTTCAAATCTGTGCAACCGGTTTCGCGTGCAGCGGCTTTGATCAAGTTTTGGAAAGTATCGATTTCGTAGTTGGAATGCACATGCTGCAATACCGCTGCGATGCGTTCCAAGCCCATACCCGTGTCAACGCATGGTTTTGGCAATGGATGCAAAACGCCTTGCTCATCTTTATTGAACTGCATGAAAACCAAGTTCCATACTTCGATGAAACGGTCACCGTTTTCGTCTGGAGAGCCTGGAGGACCACCCCAAATTTCTGGGCCGTGATCATAGAAAATTTCGCTGCAAGGACCGCATGGACCTGTGTCAGCCATTTGCCAGAAATTATCGGATGCGTAGCGTGCGCCTTTGTTATCGCCGATACGGATAATGCGCTCAACTGGCACACCGATCTCATCTTTCCAGATGTTGTAGGCTTCGTCGTCTTCTTGGTAGACCGTGACCGTCAGTTTTTCTTTTGGCAAGCCATAAGTCACTGTCAGCAATTCCCACGCATAGTTGATCGCATCGCGTTTGAAGTAATCGCCAAACGAGAAGTTACCCAACATTTCAAAGAAAGTGTGGTGGCGCGCGGTATAGCCTACGTTTTCCAAATCGTTGTGCTTACCACCTGCGCGCACGCTGCGTTGCGCCGTCGTTGCGCGACTGTAGCTGCGCTTGTCTTGACCCAAGAACACGTCTTTAAACTGCACCATACCGGAGTTGGTAAACAACAAAGTCGGATCATTACCTGGTACCAAGCTAGATGAACGGACGATGCTATGGCCTTTGGATTCAAAGAATTTAAGGAATTTTTCGCGAATTTCTGACGAGTTCATAGGTTTTTATAATCTAAATGAGGCAAAAAGCCGTGCTAAAGGTGAAATTAACCTTTAATTATACGTGAAACAGAGCCCGTTTTTCTGTCGAAAATGAAAAACCCACCGAGTATTACTACTACGGTGGGTTCACCCCCGGTTAAGGGGAATCGAAACTAGCGCTGCTTAATTTGAAGTGCGAGCGTTGTGTTTTTTGTTGTAGATCTTGGCGCTCGCGCGATTTTCTTGCATTTGAAGCTTGGCACGTTCGGCTTTCGTTACCACGCCGTCAGCCTTCGCGGCTTGTTCATTGGCTTCGATTTTTGCTTCCCGGCGCTCAAGATTTGCTGTTTCTTTTGCAGTCAATTCGCCAGACGCTATGCCGTTTGCAATACGTTTTTGTTGTCTTGCTTCGCGTTTATCGATATTCGGGGTCGCGGTTTGCGCAAAAGCGGATACGGAAAATGCACCTACCAACAATACTGCCAAGATTTTAGTTGCTTTCATGTTTTTCTCCTTAAGACGTGTCGTCAAGATTCAATTCGGGGGTTTATTCTTCAGTTTGAACACATTGCTGCATCCATGAGTCCATAACGAGCATTCTAACGAAGGAGACGACCAAAAATCTGTAAGCAAGGTAAGCATTTGTAACTGTCAAAAGCTCATTATGCAAAATCCGCAGCGATCAAATCGATGCGGTCAGTGCAAAAGCCGTCTACACCCCATGAGAACAACTCTTTGGCGCGAACGGGATCGTTTACGGTGTAGCAGAACAAACCATACCCCGCTGACTTGATCTCACGCGCCCAATCAGCGGTCAGATACTTATGATTAGTATTGAGAGAGACTGCAGAAAGTTTCTCCAAGCTCGCCTGCCAATTACATTCGTACTCATCCAACAAATAAGCAAGAGACAATTCAGGCGCTGTTTGTTTAGCGCACATCAAAGCATCAAAAGCGAAAGAAGAGAATAATGGCTCCCGCACTGTTTGCCCCTCTGCCTTTAATTCAGCGAGAAGGCGCTGACTAGTGCGAGCGACCACCTCTCCAGTCTGTTTTTCAAAACCAGGGGCTGGTTTAATTTCTACATTCATCCAAATGCCATGCGCGTGGCAAAAACGAAAGATGCTTTCGTAATCAGGAACCGTAACATGTGAAAAACGAGGATCGAACCAAGAACCGGCATCCATTTGCAGCAAATCTTTGGCCAAAGTGTTGGGAACTGAACCCGTTCCGGCCACGGTTCTACCGAAATCAGGGTCATGCATTAGCACAGGGACTCCGTCCTTTGATAACATGACATCGAATTCGACCGCATGGAAACCGTATTCGAGGCCGCATTGCATCGCCAACAAAGTATTTTCAGGGGCAAGTTTGCCAGCGCCACGGTGGGCGACGATTTTGGGATAGGGCCACATAAAGAACTAACCTCTCTAAATTAATTTGGACTGACACAAAATTGCGCTGGCTAGGCGTAGCGGCGAAGACAGTACATAGGTACGGCGAGCCGCGAACAACACCGCCAGCGTCTGTTTTGCGTCAGTCCTTGTAAAGTATCAATAACCATAACAGCATATATGCAGACCACAAAAAACCACAAGCAAGAAAGAACTTCCTTAGGCCATATTCGTGTGCTCGACTTAACGCGCGTTTTAGCTGGCCCGTGGTGCGCCCAAAATTTAGCCGATCTCGGCGCAGAAGTGATTAAGGTCGAACGTCCTGGTGCTGGCGACGACACACGCAGTTGGGGCCCACCGTATTTGCAAGATCAAGACGGCAACAGCACCACTGAAGCAGCCTATTACCTCGCAGCCAATCGCGGCAAACGCGCCATCACCGTTGATATTTCAACGCCACAGGGACAAGAGATCATTCGTGAGTTAGCGAAACAATCGGATGTGGTTCTCGAAAACTATAAAGTCGGTCAACTGAAAAAGTATGGTTTAGATTACGAGTCGCTCAAACAAGTTAAGCCGGATTTGATTTATTGCTCAATCACGGGCTTTGGGCAAGATGGCCCCTACGCCCACCGCGCCGGATACGATTTCATCGTACAAGGGATGGGTGGCTTTATGTCGTTGACTGGCGAGCGCGATGATCTCCCCGGTGGTGGTCCGCAAAAAGCGGGTGTCGCGATTGCCGATTTGATGACGGGCATGTATGCGTCAATCGCTGTCTTAGCCGCTCTAAATTACCGTGATCGAACTGGTGAAGGCCAATACATCGATATGGCACTACTCGACACTCAGGTCGCAATGCTGGCGAATATGAATACCAATTTCCTGACCAGCGGCAAAACACCCAAGCGCTGGGGTAATGCGCATCAAAATATCGTGCCTTACCAAACATTCGCCACTTCTGATGGCCATATCATCGTGGCTGCTGGTAACGATGGCCAGTATCGTAAGTTTGTACAAGTCGGCGGTTGTCCTGAACTTGCCGACGACGAACGTTTTGCCAGCAATCCTCAAAGGGTTAAACATCGCGACACGCTGGTTCCTATCTTGGCGGACATGGTCAAACGCAAAAGCAAGAAAGAATGGATTAGTGAGCTAGAAAATGCGGGAGTCCCTTGCGGCCCGATCAATACTCTCGATGAGGTCTTTAATGACCCACAAGTTATCGCACGCGAAATGTGCGTCGACTTACCTCACCCCACTGCAGGCAAGGTCACCTTGGTCGGTAGCCCCATGAAATTATCGGCGACACCCATCGTCTATGACACAGCACCTCCACTGTTGGGACAAGACACCTCAGCGGTTCTGCGCGAAATCTTGCAATACGATGATGATCAAATTGAAAACTTAAGCAAGAACGGCATCATTTGAGTCAACCAAAGGTCGTAGCTGGCAGTACCATTGGCAGCGTATTGGCAAATGTCTGTGGCTTGGTCAACTATGCTTCTCGCAAGGCGTTAATGGATCAGGTACATCAATTTACCCATGCGCCTCAACCATTAAGGAAATATCATGCGTATCGCTGCCCTCGTCCTCTCCGTTCTTGCTTTGAGCCAATTAACTGGCTGTGTCGTGCATCGCCAACACCTTCGCGACAACTATAGCCAAGGCTACGCAAATGGCTATCAGACACAATACCCGAGCCAATACCCTGGACAATACAGCGGCCAGTACAACGACGTCTATGCCAATCCAGCAGCGCAGCCGGTTTATGCTTCCCAATATCAAGAACAAGATCAGTATCGTGCTCAAGCTTCTAGTGAAGTCGCGCAAATTGTGGGGATTCGTAATATTGCGCAAGCTCGCGAATCCAGTGGTGGTGGTGCCGTCTTGGGCGCTTTGATTGGCGGCATCATTGGCAATCAAATCGGAAAAGGCGATGACAATAACAACCACTATCGTGGTCGAGGCTATGACCGTGGACGTCACCGTAGTAGCAATGATGATGGTGCTGGTCGTGCCGTAGCGACAGTCGGCGGTGCAATTTTGGGTGGCGTGATCGGTAACGAGATCGATCGTTCTTCATCAGAGCCGCAAGGCGTACAAACAGAGGTGACTTTCCGTTTGCCAAATGGTCAAGTGCAAGCGGTTCGCCTTGCTAACCCCGGTCAATTACGTGTTGGTGATCGAGTGCGTGTGAGTTTTCAAGGTGGACGTTGGGTCATCATCTAATCTGCTGAAAATCCGTGCGGCACCAGCAACTTGCAATACGGGCCCCAACTATCGACGCCAGCAATCCGATAAATTGCTGGCGTTTCCACAACGAATGAGCAATTTCCCTCCAGCACTGACTTCCATTCCCCCTCCATGAATTAGTTTCCGCTTAGCACCATCCATGCGCAGTCATCTCATCTTCTAAGACCTTTTTGCGCTATACTCGAGCGCATAACATCAGTATTTCACTACGATTTTTTGAAGGCTGCAAATGCAACGAGCGCATACGGAAGAATACGAACTGTTTCACCGATTAACATTCCTGAAGTCTTTGCAAGACATCACCAACAAGATCCATGCGACAGATAATGTCCAACAAATCATGATTGATCTGTCGGATGCGATTCGAGATCAATTCAAGGCTGAACATTTAACCTTATATGCAGTCACCGAATCGAAGTTAGAGATTAAAACCACGGTCAAAACTGGATTGAAATCATTCAAAGATTTCTCTTTGCCTATAGCGGGCAGTAGCATTGCGGGCTACGTAGCTTTGACTAAGAAGTTGGTCAACATTCGCAATGTGTACGATACCGAAGAATTGGCGCAATACACACCCAAACTCGAATTTCGAAGCAAGGTCGATTCGCGTACCGGTTATCGTACTAAGCAAATGTTAACCGGCCCTATCTTCAAAGCTGATACGGGTGAAATTCTCGGCGTGCTGCAATTGATCAATACCCGTGAAGGCGATCATTTCTCGGCCATCATGGAAGATGGTATGCGTTTGGTTTGTGAGACTTTGGCGGTCGCCTTTGAGAAACGTTTAAAGCCAGCGCCAGTAGTGCGTAGTAAGTATGATCACCTCATCATCGACGGTGTACTGTCTGCGCCTGAATTGGCACTCGCCACTAGCTCATCAAGACGCAAGGGAATTGATCTTGAAAGTGTCTTGGTCGACGAATTTCAAGTCACATTGAAAAGCATAGGCGATGCACTCGCCAAATTCTATGGATTTGAGTATGAGGCTTATCGTTCAGATCGCCCAATTCCTTTGCGCAGCAAAACTTTTCAACGGAGTTTTGTGGAAAGGCACGAATGGTTAGTCATCGAATCGAGCGACGAACGCCTCCACGTGCTGTGCACCGATCCGGAAGAACTTATCGAGCACCATATCGTGAACAACTTTTTCCCGAATGTCGCTGTTCGATACAGCGTCACCACACGGCGAGACTTCCATCAAACGGTAGCCGATTTCTATCAAGAATACGATAATGGTCTGAGTAATGACGCCGATTATGGTGAAGATTTCAGCCTTGGGGTAGCCACGGTCGCCGAGCGACAATTACTCAAACGCGTGCATAAAACCATTACGGAAGCTTTTCATGAAAAAGCCATTGATATCCATTTGAAGCAGTATTATGTGCCCGAAAAAACAGCGAGCATTTTGCGCCGCAATGGCACAGTGAAGAAAATTAGCGGTCAAGTCATCGTCGATTTTCACGTCAATCATCCCGACCAAAACGAAGTGTAAATTGTTTCGCCAAAGATGGACTCCTGCAGGTTGGTGGTCCATCCCCTATTTTGGCAGATCGACAAACTATTTAGTTCGCGTCTCGACTACGTTCTAAATCAGGGCGCACTTTACCTATGCGTTTCCATGTTTCACGGGCTTCTTGAAACATCGACTTTGCCTGCAAATGGGCCGCATACAAGACCCATTCTTCGATCACGGCGTCATCCGCGGGCTTCATTTTGGCTAATTCAGCTGTCACCGCCTCATCCGCCAAACGGAACTCACCACTACTTGTGTAACGTCCGCCATCACGCTCTGAAATAAAACTCACACTCCATTTATACGCCTTTCCCGGCACCCATTTTAGCTGGCTCGGCAAAGTCCAAGAATTGCCATTGACCTGCGTCTCGATAATTAAATTTTCTTCTTCATCGACGATTCGTAACTCATAATTTGCTTTCTCAACTGCCGCCCAATTCAGATCCTTTGGTGCTTGCAATAGCAATGCACCATTTTCAGGCGTCAGCACGGCAATCTTTGGTGGAAGCTGACGCATACGGATAGCCCCCGTGAGTAACTGACCAGATTCTGCGCCTGCAACCAATTTTTCTTTGACTTGTTTGACCTCAGGCGCCGCACCTTTAATGAGCTTAATTTGATCTTTATCGGCCACGATCAAGGCTGGGCCAAGGAAACGATAGACAGCACGATTCGCATACAAGGAGATGGAGAGTTTACTGCCCTCTTCCAGTTGGACTTGATCATTCTGTTTGAGATAGCTCAAGAGCTGCAACTTGCGCCCTTGGGCTGAATCGACAAGTTTTGCTTGACCTTGCAAATCAAGAATAATCCCAATACTTGCATCTTTTGCGTTAGCAACTTGTTGAGCAGATGCCGATAGACAAAACATCAATCCACAAGCAGAAAATATCCATTGGCTTAACTTTTTCATCGCATTCTTCACTTAACAAAACACATTTCAAACAAGCTTAGCATAATACTCGCATTACGCTTCACAACCGAATACTGCCATCGCTGATCGCCCCTTGAGCGCCTGTTCGCTCAATGCCACCAAACTTGGGTCTGGCCCGACTGCTGCTGCCACTACATCAGAAACAATAATGGGGTATTGTAGATTTTTGGAGATACTTTCCAGCCTTGCCGCAGTATTAACCACATCCCCAATCGCTGTATATTCATGTCTTTCTTCAGAGCCGAGTATGCCAATGACCGCTTCACCCGAATGTAGGCCAACGCCGATCTTCCATTCTTGAAAACCTTGGGCCGTGATTTCAAGATTGAATTCACGCAATGCTACCAACATGGCGCGCGCTGCAAGTAATGCCTGCTTTTCTGGATACGCTAAGGCATTTGGCGCACCGAAAAATGCCATCAAACCGTCACCGATAAACTTATCAACCGTGCCGCCATGTTCATGGATCGCCACCACCATGAGACTAAAATAACGATTGAGTAAATTAACCACCTGTTCCGCAGGCATGTGCTCGCACATTGTCGTGAAGCTTCGCACGTCGGAAAACAAGACGCATACTTTTTCACGTCGACTATTTTGCATCGCGCCGGCATCATTTTGCATAATGGCTGACATGACGTGTGGACTCACACGTCCGGTAAATGCCTTCGCCAGCTTTTGTTTGTCAAGGAAATGCTTCCAAGCTTGAAGGCTGATGCTGGACATGCTCGCTAACACCAGACTGAGCACAATCGATGAAACCGGCAAGCATCGATTCTGTAGTAGTAACAAGAAACTCAAACTCGCAAGTGCAATCAACGCCACCAGAGCGAGGCTGAGTTTAAAAGCGATCCGTTTACCAAAGATAAAGAATGCCGCCAACAAACAAAGGGCATGTACTTGCCACAACGGCAGAGTTTGTATCATGCCTTGATTTAACATCCCGCGTAATGCCTGGGCATGTACTAGCACTCCAGGCACCGCATTTGATTCTGGTAACCAACGCGCCAAAGGGACTGGTAGCTGGAGAATATCGACGTAGTCTTGCGTTGAACCTATCAATACGATTTTTCCATCAAATAGATGGCGTAATCCAAGATCATCGTGCTGCGCATCCATATCCAATATCGTTTTCATCGAACGATAATTAAACGGTGAGCCAAGTCGATAATTGATCAGGCCACTCCAACTTTGGCGCACTGCATAGGCAGCAGCGATCTCTGCCGATAAACTCGTATTGACGCGATCAGGTTGGCATTCATGATCCGGAAAACGTCGTATCTTTCCATCTCGATCTGCGCATAAATGGGCAGAAGCCAATGCTTGAAACGCCGCGTCTTGCGTTTGCAAAACCGCTGCATAGTCCAGCTGCGACTCACGAAAATGATGCGCATCCTTATCCCAAACTTTGGCAGCCACCAGTTTAGATTGGCTGGTCGCCGTTAGCAAACCCTGTAGTAATCGACGATGGAGATCCAGTTCAGGATCGAGTTTACTTCCGAGTGATTCAAATCGCTTTTCAGGAAGTGCGATATCTAAGCCGATGACTTTGGCGCCAGAGGCCGAGATGATCTCAATGACTTTTGCCAAATGTTGATGACTTAAGCTCAGCGGTTCATCAATACTATCTAGGAAGGCTTCGTCAAGGCCGACAATCACTGGATCAACAGCGACTGTTTGTGGGAAGTATTGCCGACTCCATTTCAACTCTTGATCGTAGAATGCATAGTCAATCGCTTGCCCGAAATATGTCTGCGCCAATAGTGTCGCGAGACCAGCGATTAACAATAACTGAAGTGCGGCAACGGCCACGCGTCCTAGAACACGCTGTCGCAGTTGATCTATTCGTGTTTGACACTGCTTGGTAAGCCTAGACAGTAGCATGTGCATCGTCATCAAAACCTATTCCATTGTCGTTCGTGATGGCATGAAATCGACGCGAAGCTAGTGCGCACGACTCAAACTCTTAATGTTAAACGGCAAACCACCGCGCCCCAACAAGGTCATCGAACTTTGGTCGCCTACTCGGCAAAAATCTGCATTCAACTCGCTATTATCGATGAGCTGGGGCATCAAACGACTCAAACTGGCACTAAGGTCAAGTGGCGGTGCCGCGAGCGAAATGATGCCACTGACGCCGTCGGCCGCGGCCGCTTGAATCACATTGAACTTTGATTGAGTGATATCAAACATCAGAGGAGCACCACCGACCCGCAGATTATTTGCGCGGCTCAGAATGTCTTTCACCTCGATATTGACATCCCCACCTGAGGCTTTAACAGCGGCCGTATTGGCTTGAATGGCGCCGTAGTTCAACACCAAAATCGGTGCCTGAATCTGAATATTGCCGCCATTTCCGTTTTCTTGCCCTGTTACCGATGTACTGATTTGTCCCTGCTGCAGGATCAAGCTACCCTGACCACTGACTCGGATGCCACCGCCATTCCCATTCACCGCACTTGTCGTGATGACAGCAGGAGACAAACGCATTTGTTGACCAAAATCGATTTGTATTTGACTCGCCGCGACATTGCCGCTCGACGCTGCTGTTACTTCAGAACGATTCACGAGCAAGCGCTTGGCCTGAATCTGCAAACTCGTCGGCACGATTTTTTCTGGATTCGCCACGCTAGCCAAATTTTGTATCGATAGTTTCGACTGATCCAATGACATGACATCAGATACACGAAGATTTACGTTACCGGTCTGCCCTGATGAAGATTCACCTGCTTCGGAGCTGATCAGGGCTCCTGACTGTAATTTCAATTGCGCTGCATCAATGGTGACAGTACCCGCACTTCCTTTGTAATAGGTACTCGAAGATATCGCCGCGCCATCTTGAAGAACGAATGACTCTTTGGCCGTGACATTCACAGCACCGGCATTACCAGTCGAATAGGGATCGTGGTCATTCGCATGCGCGGCACTGACAATTTCTGTTCGTGGTGCATCTGAAGCCAGCGATCCTTTGACCTCAATTTGCCGAGCGACGATATTCACCGAACCCGCAGAGCCCTCCCAATAGCTATCTGTAGAACTAGAAATCTTCGCTGAATTTTGCAAACTAAGTGTATCAAGCACTTCAATCTTCACTACGCCAGCATTGCCGCTCCCTTGGGTACCGACATTGCTAAAAATCCCGGTATTTTTATCTCCCTGTCCGTCGATATATAAGTTCTTCGCGCTTAAATTGATATTGCCACCGGCCCCAATGAAATTCGTTTCGGTCGTGATATTGGCGCCGTTGACAATACGCACATCACCACTCGCTTGAATAGCGATATTACCTGCATTACCTACACTCGCTGTGAAACTACGAATTCCGGTACCGCTGTCACCCAAGCCATCGATATTCAGATCTTTGGTTTGCACAAAGATCTGTCCTGCCGAAGCCGCTTTATATCGGTTTCCAGCGGTGTAAGACGATGCTGAAATACTGGCGCCTTCAATGATGTTGATCTTCTCAGTCGCTTGTACATGGACCTCGCCGCCTGGGCCAGAGTCCGACTGATAACTACTGGTTTCACTGACGATTCCAGTCGAAATACCCTTGCCATCTAGTGTGATAGTTTTTGCAGAAACAGTGACCACCCCAGCTTTACCATTGGCGAAGGTTGAGGTCGCAATTGCGCCCCCGTTTTCAATGTAAAGGCTTTCATCGACCAGAACGTTGACCTTCCCCGCATTGCCCTTACCATCCTCTGCGTTACTGTGGATACCAGTCGATGTCAGATTATGTCCTTCGATTCGGATATTGCGGGCGTGGACATCAACCGAACCTCCGTCGGCGACGCCATGGGTGGATGATGTGATGCTATTACCGGCAATAATCTGCAAAGTCCCCGTGGCGCGAACATTGATGTTGCCGGCTTTGCCGCTGTCGGCTGTCGCATTACTACTAATGCCGTTGAATGAGATTAGATCGGGCGAACCAATTTGAATATCACCACCACTCACGATAATGTTTCCGCCATTGACTCCGGCGGAGCCTGAGGAGTCCAACAACCCACCATCGGTAATCGTGATATTTCCTTTCAAATCGGGGCTCGCGTCTTTATTGACCACCGCGGCCCCCTCGCCCACCGCCATGACGCGAATCTCGCCGCCATAGCTTTTCAGCCAAGTATCTTCAACAACCACATCACTGGCAACCAAACTAATGTCGCGTCCGGTCACAGGCAATAAACTTGGGCGTCCAGTGAATTTCACAGCGCTACGATTGCTGCCCAAAAAACCAAATGCTTCAGGCGACGCTGTTGAAAGACTGCTGTTTTTTTGCAGATCAGCATGAAACTGCCCATCTCCAAATTGCAGATAATTTGCGGTCGTCAAGTGAAGGCCGGCAGGCACATCAATCACCGCGCCCTCAGCAACGACAATCCCTTTGGGGTTCATCAGATACAGATTTGGTTTAGAGCCTGTTACGGCCTCCACCTGCAATAAGCCCTGAATGGTTGAAGCCGTTCCACCAGTAACCCGTGCAATAATATTTTGAAAACGATCGGTTGTTGTGAAACTCAATGATTCCCCCACATTCACATTCAACACGGAAAAGCTATGGAAGAGATTCTGTCCTTTGGCTTGGCCTAAGGTTTGCGGCACCACCATTTTCCCACTCAAGGCCTGCACCGCACCGAGACTACCATCGGTACGCACATCGGCAAATGCCATTCCACTCATGTGTAACAAGCAATAACATGAGGCCAAAGCCAAGTAAGTACGATTCAAATTATTACTAGGTCTAGTCGTTCTCATTGCCAATCTCCGACGACGATAAAGGCCGCCCAAAAATTCGGGTGCGTATAGGCAGGTTGGTGCATCAACTCGATTTGCGCCAAGCGCAATGCTTCAGCTTTACCCGTACGCTGGTTCACATAGTGTTGATACACGCTTTGCATCAATTGGCTGGCAGCCGTATCCGAAACCGGCCACAGTGACCCCATAGCACTTTTGGCCTTTGCTTTGAGTGCAGCACCAGAGATACCTAAAGGTGCCCTATCGTCGCCCTCGGCCGTTTCACAGGCGGACAAGATGAGGAGATCTAAAGGACGCTTACTCAGTTGGGCAGACGACAACAACGACTGAAATTGGTCGATCGTAATCACATCATCATGGGCCAAGATAAAGGTTTTGTCAGCAGTACTTCCGAAAATACCATGAGAGGCCACATGTACGATATCGAACTGACCACTGCGTACTTGCTGCGAAAAATTTTGCGATGAGAAGTCGTGATTGAGAATGGCTTTCCCGTTCACCAAGCTCTTCAAAGACGAAATTTCTGCGTTGACCCCATCGAGTCGCAAAATTTGTTTAAGCTTGTCGGCAATCGCTCGCGCGTCTTCGGCAGAGATCAAACTCGCACCAAGATTCTGCATCGGCGTCAGTGTCATATTTCGACTTTGCAAAGCTCTCTCGCGTGCCGCCTTACCACGTAATTCGGCGGGACTTAAGTCCTCGGTTTGCAACAGCTGGTCGACCAGTTCATCTGGCAAACGTTCCACCACCTTGCCTGGTTCACTGACGCCGGCTAACAAGACTTGCTTTGCCAGAGAGCTGGCGACGCTTCCTTTGGTATCCTGATCATCTTGGTGAATGATACGTAAACCAGGTGAGATTGCGATCGCATATTTCTCGATTGCATACTGTCGCCCGTCGTGAAGTGCAGAAAATGCTAAGAGGCGCAGTACGCCATCGGGCACCACCACTAAAGTTTTGATCTTAGCCTGCGCAAGGCTTTGTTCCAACGGTGCCAGCAAGACCTTGTGCAAACGCCGCGATAAGGTTTGGAAACTTTGGTGTGAGCGTAAGGCGCTTGAGAATGCGGCAACATCTTGATTTAATTTTTGTGCCGAGATATCGACACGATAGCGATCAATACCGGTACTAGTTTCAAGTAGCAACTCAAGCCGATCAGGAAAAATAATAGGATATAGAACCGCTGTACCTACCTTCAAATTCAAAGAATTACTTGTGCTTAAGGCGCCTCCGGCCTTCATCGTATTTGGACTCTTAATGCGCGACATCGTCGTGCATCGATTCCCGAGATACTCGTCGAGCTGATTCTGCTTGATTTGCTCAATGACATCGCGTACTTGATACAAGAGTTGGCTCTGTTCTTGATGCTTCGCCTGCTCTGAATCCTTAAGCAAAGCATCGGCCAAGCCCAAATACACCGGGTCGATTATTTCACGTACGCTAGACCGTCCCTGCGAATAAGACACCGGAATATCTTGGCGAATTGCTTCGATATAGCGCACTGCGACGCGATAACTTTGAATCGCATTGGCAGTTTGCTGGTGGCGCGCAAAAACACGGGCACGTCGAGCTTCGATCGCGATCATCAATTCTGGCGCATCAATTTGCTGTAAAAGCAAAATCGCCTGATCGGAAACACGCATCAATTCTGCATCACGCCGCGCATCTTCCAATAGCTGTGCATACTGATCGAGAATTTCAACCTGCAGATATTTCACCTCGAACGACTGACTTATCTTCAGCGCTTGTTGCAACATCACTTCCAACTGCGCGCTGGCCACTTTGCCAGATCGCTTCGCTTGTAAAACATACTGTGTCAAAAAGCGTGCCTTGGTTTCTGTATCCCCAAGAAGCTGCACTTGTCTAGCTATCCCTTGCAGCTCCGATTCTTCAAGGCGCGTAATTTGGCTCAGGTGCATCAGTGTCAAACGGTTCAATGCCACACTCAGTGCCACTTCAGTCGATTGTGGCGAAACGCGCATCGCTTCTTGATACGCTTGTTGCGCCAAATCTCGGCGTCCGATTTCGACCTGGACATTTGCCAAGGCGATCAAAGACTGTGAACGCTGCAACTCTGCGCTTGCTACATCAACAGCTTCTTGCAAGACAGGTAAGGCTTCAGCGTAACGTCCCATTTGTTGTAAATGTAGTCCCAAGTCTTCTGCAGCATGGCCAAACTGCGACTTCACATTGGCGATAGTTGAAACTGATGTGACGTGATCACGCTCTTGCACATATTGCGCCTTACTTTGCTCATAAATGGCTTTTAAGTCTTGTAGTCGCAACAAAAAACTCGACTGGCATTGCGTCGAAGGTACTTGGGTCTTGGTGCTTTGCGCGAAGACCTTTCCGCTACTTAGGCAGCCGGAGCACAGCATAAGGAAACAAGCAGCGGCGTAAAACTGCTGCTTCCACCCGCTAAAAAAATTCATACGCTTTGTTGCGATCGTTAACATAAAGTTTGATGTTCATCTGCATTCAATTAAATTTATACGCAAGTTGAAGTTGCACACCTTGATCTTGCAAGCTCGTTCTTTGTTGCGATCTGAACTGACGGGAATTACTCCATGGTTTGGCATATGCCACATCCGCAGACCATGAGACTGACTGCATTTTCAAGCCGATCCCATAGGAGCTCAGGCTCTGCGAGGCCTCACCGATATTCTTTGCGCGTCCCCCGTCGATAAACCCAAACAGGCTCAATTGGCGTGCGCGTTCTTGATCCAGGTATAGACTCCTGTGTAGCTCAAGACTCAAGACTTGAGCTTGATCACGCAATAAGCTGCTTTCACGAAAACCACGAACTGTCGCATTTCCACCGAGTGCCATTTTCTCCATCGGGATCAAGCGATGAGGGCTCCATTGCCACTGTGCTCGCAATAACAGCTGACTCTTCCAATCAGTTAACTGCTGCAAGAATTGTAGCTGTCCATTCCACAGCCAATATTGGCGCGGTGGTACAAGTTGTTGTGTGGTGGTATCGTCGACGCGGTTTTGATTCCGGCCAAGATGAATCACTGAATGGGCGACTAAACCAAAGTCCTCTCCGCGCTCGGTCCAATCCTGCGACACTTTCAACACTTGCGTTTGCGAGCGCCCATCCACTTCCCCTGGGCTAAAGGAAAAATCTTCCCCAAGCAAACTGCTATGGGTTCGCTTCTTAGCCAAAGCTACTCCGACGTCGATTCGACGGGCTAAGGTATTCACTTGATTACGATTCCATTTCAGTTCCAAGGCACTCGTCCGGCTATGAATATCAACTAGGTCTAAGGGCGCCTCAACCACATTGCTTCGACCGTGATCCCAAGCGACTTGCAGACTTTGCGAGGTATTCAGCCATGGCAGAGTCCAACCGAGGTGATACGGTGCCGCGCCATTACTCTTCCCTATCTGTGCATCAAGCACGTCACCCCAAGTACTGAGATTGCGGACCGCCACTGAAGTGCCAAGCACAGCTTCTCCAATCGCTGGAGAGCGATAGTTGTTGGCAAATATCGTATAACTATAAACTGGCTTACGCACGACATCGAGCTCGAGAATCGCCTCCCCCAATTGACCAGTCGGTAACAAACGACTTTGAATGCGCTCAAATAAAGGGTCTTGCAATAAAAGCTGAAACTGTTCACGTAAACGATTGACATTCAATACTTCATTTTGCGCGGGCAAGCGGCTCCGTAGATAAGTTGGGTTCAGCGCTTGCTGCCCTTGCACACGAACTTCTTTCAAATGGCCTTCAATAATCCGAAATCGAAGACTATCACTGCTATTCACATCCGACGGTAGGATGAAAACTGCCCCAGAATTGATGAAGCCCGTATCAACATAAGCTCGAGTCAGTCGCGTACGCATTTGTTCGACATCGCTGGCCCTGATTTTCTTACCGATAAACTCTTGTAGACTAGCCATCAAGGTCTTCGATTCGATTTGGGTATTGCCTTCAAGCTCAATGGTCCGCAGAGCGTGGTGAATTACGTACTGGGGTTGGTAGTCCAGTAACGCTGCAGGCGGCATAGGTTTGGAAACGGATTCCTGAGCCAAAGCCTCCACATTGAGTGCTATAAGCAGACACGCGACGAGTAGCTTGCGAAAAGTCTTGCGCGACTCAAAGGGATGAGCGATTGGTTGCAGATAGCGGTACTTCATTCGCGCTTGATTTTGATTGCAATGAAGAAACAAAACGTTTTCCTGGGAACAAAACGAAGGAACAATGAGAAAACCCAAGTGTAAACGATTCGTCGTTTGCCGCTAAGCAGAAATTCTGCAAAAACGGAAAATTTACAGCAGATCCGCAGAAATTTGCCAGATTTAGAATCAAAAAAAACGCGGTGCCTCTCGACACCGCGTTTCTCAAACTACATACAGCTTGGCTAAATCATGTGCATCGACTATTTAGCTGCTGCAGCCTTCTTCGCTGCACCGGCAAAATCGCCCGCATAGTAGTGCGCAAAGGCGTCTGCCTTTACGTATTTGCGAATCGCAGCATTCACTTCATCTAGGGTCAAGGCAGCAATCTTTGCTTCCAAAGCCGCATTGAAAGCCATACTACGGCCGAGGTAGAGTTGACCACGCAAAACACTTGCTAAGGCTTGATCCTGTGCACGACGCAAAGTGAAACCCTGTGCCAATGCTTGCTTCGCATCAGCCAACTCTGTCGCAGTAATGCCGTCTTTCACGAAGTTGTCGACTTCTTCTTTGAACACCACTTTCAAGCGATCGAGGTTCTGTGGCGCGAACATTGCGAGCATATTGATCGAGGCTGTTTTGTCTAAAGCTGGTGCGCTGAAACCACTACCGACGGTATAACTAATACCTTCTTTTTGGCGAACACGTCCAAACAAACGAGACTTAATGCCGCCGCCGAGTACATTATTGGCTACCAACAAAGCGGGATACTCTGGCGCTTGATCATTTAAGGACAGCGGCAATTCAGCCACATAGATAGCGTTCGCCTTATCCGGGGTTTCCAGAGTTACCACATCACCTTTTGCGACCAGTTCTAGACTAGGCGCACGATTGTATTTCATCGCACTATTCCAATCGCCTAGCAGACTCGCCAATTTTGGTTTCACGATTGCTGCATCAAAATCACCCACCAAAGTCAACTCAGAAGCACTTGCACCGTAGTAGTTCTTGTAGAACTCTTTAGCCGATTCCAAAGTTGCCGCTTTGTATAAAGCGATAGCCTCGTCGATCATTTCAGAGTAACGAATATCACCTTTTTTATACGGTGCATTGTTTTTAGCTTTCGCGGCTTCGGCAACTACTGATTGTGGTTCACTGCGGGAGCTTTCCAAGTTCGCCAAATTCTCTTTGACTAATAAATCGAACTCGCTTTGATTGAAGCTCGGCGCGCGCAATACTTCGCGCATCACATCGAGCAATGCTGGCAAATTCGCACGTACAGTTTCGAAATTCACGTTCAAGTTTTGGCCAGAAATTGTGATGCCGATCTTCGCTTTCAACTCGCCCAATTTTGTATCGAGTTCAGCACGTGTGAATTTGCTTGTGCCACGCATCAACATATCAGAAGACAAATCAAACGGCACTTTTTTACCGAACATGCTAGCTTCGTCACCGAGATGCAGAACCAAACTACCGTACACCGTTTCACCACGTGTTTTCTTGTTCAACAGCGCTACTTTTGCACCATTGGCTAAGTTGTATTTTTCAGTACGTTTGTCGATATTGGCTGGGCTAGGATCAAATGCTTCACCGGCCTCTACCTTCGCGCGACCTTTGTAACCGTCGACCAATTTAGCAACATCAGGTACATCTGGAATCACAGCACGGTCAGGTGCGGCGACCGGGATGAATTGACCGAAACTACGATTGTCTTGTTTGAAGTAATTCTTCGCAACACGATTCACATCGTCCAAAGTCAAGGCCTCGATACGGTCGCGTTGGATAAAGAACAAACGCCAGTCACCCATCGCGATAGACTCGGACATGCTGACGCACAAACGTTGTGGGTCATTGATTATTTTTTCCAAATCGTTCAGTAACGTCGTTTTCGCGCGCTTCAATTCTGCTTCGGTCACCGGTGTTTTCTCCAAACCTTCCACCGTCTCGATCAAGGTTTTCTTGGCCGCATCGACGCTTTGATCTTTGCTCATCATCACCAAATACATAGCGTAACCAGGTTCAGCTAATTGGAAAGTGATATTACCCACGTTCACCGCTTGTTTGGTTTCAACCAACTGCTTATGTAGACGTCCATTTGGCGCAGAACCGAGAATGTCGCCCAATGCTGCAAGTGCTGCCGCATCTTTATGACTACCTGGCGCGGTTGGATACAATACCGCTGCCATTTGTTGATCTGTGACGCGGCGCACGGTCACTTCGCGAACGCCATCACGTGCTTGTTCACGAGTCCAGGTTTTTTCTAATTGGCGTGTAGGCTTGGCGACGGAACCGAAAGTCTTTTCGATTAAGGCCAAAGTCTTCTCGGTATCAAACTTACCAGCGACCATCAACACTGCATTGTCTGGTTGATAGAACTTGCGATAGAAGCCTTGCAGATTTTCGATCTTCACGCCTTCAACGTCAGCACGCGCACCGATCGTATTATTGCCGTAATTGTGCCAATCGAATGAGACTGCGGCTAATTGTTTCCACAACACGCGGAATGGATTGTTTTCACCGATTTCCATTTCGTTGCGTACGACGGAGAACTCGGTATCGAGATCGCTACGAGCAATTTTGGAATTGATCATACGATCCGCTTCCATGCTCAAGGCCCATTGCAAGTTATCTTCACTAGCAGGGAAAGTTTCATAGTAATTTGTACGATCGTAGAAAGTCGTACCGTTGAACTGCATGCCGCGCTTGCTCAATTGATCCATTAAGTTGCCGCTTGTCTTTGTGCCCTTAAACAATAAGTGCTCGAGCAAATGCGCCATCCCTGTTTCGCCGTAGCTTTCATGACGCGAACCAACCAAATACGTGACGTTGACAGTTGTCGTTGGCTTTGATGCATCTGGCGCTAACAAGACACGCAAGCCATTGGCGAGACGATATTCTGTAATGCCCTCGACCGAAGTATATTGTGCAGCGCTCGCAGCCTTAGTCGCCTTGGCATCGGCTTTCGGCGCTGTTTTTGTATCAGCAGCCAATGCAGGCAGACTTGCAACACTCAGGCTCATTGCAACTGCTAAACATATTGGTTTTAATTTCATGTACAACCCCATTTCTTGATTGATAAAAATTCCACGTAAAAATTCCACATTTATTAGCGCGGGACAGTTCTTTATTATTTCGCTGGTAGGCGTGTATTTGAGAATAACATGACAACAGAATTTCGTATATCGGCGCGATAAAACCCCCAAATATGGGGACGAAGTTGCGCTGTTTGTTGATGAATGTGCGGCCAAGATTCAAGCTTCATGATGCAAGCATTGCCGCAAAAAAATATTTTCCAGCGGCAAGCTCGAATCATTTATGCCAGCACATCACTATAACGACGACGTCGTATCGTCAGAGCGATAAGAGCCACGCCGACAACGAGACCGATCAAAAGCGAATAATCCTGGACACTAAACCACGCGCTTGTTCTGAGCAGTTCTGGTGTAAAGAGCCCTTCTCCCGCTTTATGTTCAATCGACGCAAGTTGGCTTGGTGTCATCTGTAAAATCCAAGAACCAGGTAAATTACCAACCGTAATTCGAGCGATGACAAATGAATGACACAAAGCCCCGCCACTGCCAACGCAAGGCAGCTCGCACGACGATGTCGCGAGAAATCAAATAAAGAATGAGGGCGTGTCAACGTGGGGATGCAAATGCCGGACAAAACTAGTTTCCTAATGAAATTCGAATAATGACTAGAAAAAACCAAGCATAAGTGTAAACCATTCCTCACATCTCTCTAAGCATTAAGCGACGAATGGCGTAGGTGCCATCTCCGGCAAGAAAACTGCCCCCTCAAACAAAAAAGGTCTTACACACAGAGGTATAAGACCTTAAGACAATATCGAAAAATTAGATTGCTTCAGCGTAACGTCGTTGACGTATTGCGATGAAGATCATTGCAAGGCCAACGGCAATTCCAAACCATAACTTACCGCTCGTAAATTGTAGGGATGCCTGCTCGTAGACGCTACCGAGCAAGAACATATTATGCTTAACACTGACCAGGCCATCTTGCGAATCTGCCAAAGCCCAAAGACCTGGAAACAAACCACCGAGCAATCGCGCAAAAATATTAATCGTAACCCAAAGCATGTCTATCCCAAGTTTAAAGTGGAAATTTGCGAACGTCAGGATTAACTCTGTCAACAAAGGTAACCCAATTGCCCAAGGGAAAACGCGCGATTTCGCCCATGCAGAAATCATCATTATCCATCCTACCGTTGGCAAAGCCCACGCGACGTAGATAGGAAGCAGTGCCATCACTTTTGCTGGATCTCGCCACATCGCATCACTGACAAATAATTCGAACGCAAAACCATGCCCTTTAATACCCACATACACAATACTTAGGAAACAAAATCCTAAGTACGCTAACAAACTAAATACAAATGCTATTATTGGTCCAATCAAAAGGGGGAGTACCAGTTTCGAGGTTACAGTTTGCCCGTCCGAGAACGGCAAGGACTTCCAAAACATCACACTTCGATCCAATCGATCAGCATGAAGTGAAGACATCAAGTAGAAAATACTAACTAGTGCACTAGTCCAAGCCAAGGGAAAGAACATCGACGGGTAGATATTAGAATCCGTCAGTGTTCTTCCAAACAAGTACATTGCGGTAGGCTCCATTTCTCCAATCGTGTAAAGGGAAAAATAAGAAAATAGCGCAAACAAAATCGTACTAAGGGAAGCTGGCACCCACAAATACAAAGCTTTATATTCCCAATATTCGCGACGAATTAAGTGGCGAATTGTTTTCCAATAATTGGGGGATGCTGGCACAGTGAATTGTTGTTTTGCGGTGTTCATTAGTAACTCCCCTTCATCAAGGCCACAAAAATATCGGCTAAGTCTGGCGTCTGCAACTCGCCCAATTGCGCTAACTGATGACGTGACACACCGTCAAATAGCATCGCTTGTTCTTCAAAGATCTTCCGTTGATCGATCGGAGCTAATGTCTGCGCTGCAGGAACATTCTCTGCATTCACCAATACTGTGGTGAAACGATCTTGTATCTTCTCCATCGTCTCGTGCAAGACTATCTGCCCTTCGCGCACGAAGATTACGTCGGACAAAATATTTTCTACTTCTTCGATTTGATGTGTAGTGATGATGATGGTTTTGTTCTCATCGAAGTAGTCTTCTAGGAGATTTCGATAAAACATCTTCCGGTACAGGATATCGAGACCGAGCGTAGGTTCATCTAGGACCAAGAGCTTGGCGTCGATCGCCATTACCAAGGCCAAATGAAATTGCGCCAGCATGCCTTTCGACATTTCTTTGACTTTCATCGACATCGTCAACTTCGTTTCAGCGATATAGCGTTCAGCTTTTGCACGATTAAATCGTGGATGAACCCCCTCGACAAAGTCCAACGCTTCACGCACTCTGAGCCAACGCGGCAATACGGCAACGTCAGCCACGAAACATACTTCGTTCATCAAAGCATCGCGCTGGGTGGCGGGATCAAACCCAAGCACAGATAACTGCCCAGAGAACGGCGCTAAGCCCAGGATCGTTTTCAGGATCGTGGTTTTGCCCGAGCCATTCGGACCAACCATACCAACAATTCGACCGCCTTCGATCTCAAAATTGAGATTATTTAAGATAGGCTTTTTGCCATAAGATTTGCTCAACTGACGAGCAGAAATAATTGCACTCATGATGATTCTCCCGCATGGCTTTGTTTCACCAACTGAGCGATATCAATGCCAAGGCTCTGCATACGCTTGACCACTGCAGGCCACTCTTCTTGCAGGAAACGCTCACGTTCGCTACTCAATAAGCGCTCCTTCGCGCCGTCCAATACAAACATGCCCAAGCCCCTTTTCATTTCAATGATGTTCTCATCCACCAATTCTTGATAAGCACGCGATACCGTAATCGGATTCAATTGAAAGTCTGCTGCGATCTGCCTTACTGAGGGCAAAGCATCACCGGTTTTGAGCTCTTCACCCAAAATCATGCTCACGACCTTCTCTTTCAATTGCCGGTAAATCGGCGCGTTGTCATGCCAACTATTGCCCATACTTCACCTCGCTTTAGAATTCATTTTCATGTCACAACTCCGAACGAGCAATGCCAATCATTTGCGCCCCCGATGCTCCGCGCGCGTTTCGCTTGTAAATCAGCCTCAAATACAAGATCAATAACACCAGCGGCCCGAAAATGAGCGCCACACAAAACAAGGCCAATTGCAACAATTGGGAATAACCGAGCTCCATTGCCCACTTTGCAGCAACAATCCCAAATAGAAACATAAGGCTGCCAGAAACCAGTATTTCATTCATCGTGGTACCTCTTTCACTTTAGTAATGAACGCGAGAGCAAGGACGCTTTTCTCTCGGCTCCAATTAACAATCACCGAACCATTCAACACCTCAAACGAATAAAGCTGCTTGTCGCATTTGCAAATGGCAAATTAGATATCGATTTAGTGTTGTAGTTAACTATAACACCAACACTCAAAATAATGCAAAGCCTTTTTTGAAACTTTTTTATTCCCGCAAAAAGATACGCATCCCTCGGTTTTCGAGACCTTTCACTTTTTGCGCATCTGATCTTGCACAAAAAAGAAGTAGTGGAATAGACCAACAAGTTCACGCAAGCGCTAAAATGCGGGGCTCGGATGTATCTTCTCAAAGCAGACTTCCGTCACTTATTCCCCCACTTGGAGATCACATGAAAATAAAAAATATCCTGCTCGCAAGCGCCATCAGCTTGATGTGCGGTGCCAGCATCAGTGCCAATGCCGATGTGCGTGGCTTCACTGTTGAAGACATGGTCAAAATGGACCGTATTGCCAGCCCTGTCGTTTCTCCTGACGGTAAGCGCGTGGTGTATGCCCAGCGCACGACTGATCTAGAAAAAAACCGTGGTCGTTGGGACTTATGGATGCTCGATCTCAGCACCGCCAATGCCACACCAAAAAAACTGACCAATCTTGGCAGCGCGAATGAAGGCAATAACTCGGGTGCACAATGGTCAGCCAAAGGTGATGCAATTTATTTCATCTCTAGCCGTTCAGGGAGTGGCCAAGTGTGGCGCTTATCGATCGCCACGGGAGATGCCCAGAAGGTCACGGATCTGCCTTTAGATATCGAAAGCTTTAAAGTATCACCAACCGAAAACCGCATCGCCATGGCGATCGAAGTTTTCCGCGATTGCCCTGACCTCACTTGCACCAAAGATCGCCTCGAAGGCAAAGCAAAAAACAAAGCCACTGGCCGCATCCACGACAAACTCTTCATTCGTCATTGGGATACTTGGGCTGATGGCCGTCGCAATGTACTGTACTCCAGCGCACTCGATGCTAACCATGTGGCCAGCAACAATGTCGTGAGTTTGTCAGGTGCATTGGAAGCGGATGTGCATTCCAAACCGGATGGCGACCAAGAAGACTATAGCTTCACGCCAGATGGTCAACGCATGGTGTTCTCTGCACGCATTGCAGGCAAAACAGAAGCTTGGTCAACCAATTTTGATTTGTATGAAGTCCCTGCTGCCGGTGGCGCTGCTCCAAAAAATCTGACTGCAGAAAACAAAGCTTGGGATGCGAAACCAGTATTCTCGCCAGATGGCAACACCTTGGCCTACCTCGCGATGAAACGCCCTGGCTTTGAAGCTGATCGTTTCCAAATCATGTTGATGGATGTAAAGACCGGCAAGAAACGTGCGCTCGCAGAAAAGTGGGATCGCTCTGCCTCGAATCTGACCTGGTCTGACGATGGCAAAACACTCTACACGCATGCTTTCGATATCGGACAAATGCGTTTATTCGCGATTGATGTGGCAAGTGGTGCGGTGTCTGCCTTGAGCGACAAAGGCTCAGTGGCAGGCTACGATGTGCGTGGAAAAACCGCCGTCATCGCTAAAGCTGACCTTGCTTCCGCTGCCCAGTTGTACACCACAGACCTCAGCAAAGTGCAATGGAAACAAATCACCGACATCAATAAACAAGCTTTGGCCGATGTGCGTTTTGGCGAATATGAACAGTTCTCATACGCTGGTGCTAAAGGCGAAAAAGTTTACGGCTATGTGATGAAGCCATGGAATGCGAAAGCGGGTGAAAAATATCCTATCGCCTTCATCGTCCACGGCGGCCCACAAGGCAGCATGGCGAATAACTGGAGCTTCCGCTGGAATCCCCAAGTGTATGCGGGTGCTGGCTACGCAGTGGTGTTCATCGACTTCCACGGTTCTTTAGGTTACGGTCAAAACTTTACCG
>CANHZI010000065.1 GCA_947464955.1 Oxalobacteraceae bacterium | reverse complement strand
AATTCCCTGCAAGTGGCACACCAAATTGTTTAGTTTCATCCGCTGAGAAATTGTGCTGCTTTGAGAGTACCTTACGGTCGATCTCTAAGATGGCGGACGCAGGATCATCCAGCAGCGCTTTCACCTCAGAGTTAATCGCACCGAACTGCGTCAACAGTTCACGCATGTGCTGCGCACCGCCACCGGATGCAGCTTGATAAGTCATGGAAGACATCCAATCCACCAATCCATTCGCAAACAAACCGCCCAACCCCATCAACATACAAGACACCGTGCAATTACCACCGACGTAGTTCTTTACGCCTTTTGATAACGCATTCTTAATCACGTCAAGGTTAACTGGATCGAGGACAATCACCGCATCATTTTCCATGCGCAAGGTAGAGGCCGCATCAATCCAATAGCCATCCCAGCCCGAAGCACGCAATTTAGGGAAAATTGCAGAGGTGTAGTCGCCGCCTTGGCAGGTAATAATAATGTCGCACTTCTTTAATGCTTCAATATCATTTGCGTCCTTCAATGTCTTTTCATTCTTCGCCATTGCTGGGGCCGCGCCGCCAGTATTCGAAGTTGAAAAAAACACAGGCTCGATATGAGCAAAATCGCCCTCTTGCTGCATACGCTGCATCAAGACCGAACCCACCATTCCACGCCAACCGACCAGACCAACTAGTTTCATCATCTTTCCCTAAAAATTGCGGACCAAACCGCGACATTTACAAACTAAACTAAAGCGCTAACAACTGCATCACCCATCTCAGCGGTACCAACTTTGGTACATCCATCTTCAAAAATATCTGGCGTCCGCAAACCTTTAGCAAGTACCGACTTCACCGCATTCTCAATACGATCAGCATGTGCTTCCATCTTCAATGAATAACGCAACATCATCGCTGCGGACAGAATTGTCGCCAAAGGATTGGCGATTCCTTTACCAGCAATGTCTGGAGCAGAACCATGAGATGGCTCATACAGGCCCTTATTATTCGCGTCCAACGATGCCGATGGCAACATGCCGATCGAGCCCGTCAACATAGCTGCCGCGTCTGACAAAATATCACCAAACATATTTCCAGTAACGATGACGTCGAACTTCTTCGGAGCCCTCACCAACTGCATTGCCGCATTGTCCACATACATGTGATCGAGTGCGACATCTGGATACTCCTTGTGGACGTCAATCACGATGTCTTTCCAAAACTGGAAAGTTTCAAGCACATTGGCTTTATCCACACTCGTCAAACGCTTACTGCGTTTTTGCGCCGCTTGAAAGGCCACATGCGCGATACGACGCACTTCACCTTCGGCGTAGCGCATGGTATCAAAACCTTCTCGCTGCCCTTTAAAGGGACCATCTGGACATTCACGAACACCGCGCGGCTGACCGAAATAGATATCACCAGTCAGCTCTCGAATAATCAAAATATCGAGACCGGAAACCACCTCAGATTTTAGTGTTGATGCACCAGCCAACTCAGGATAAAGAATTGCAGGACGGAAGTTTGCAAACAAGTTCAAATTCTTACGTAGACCAAGAATTGCTTGCTCTGGTCGCAAAGCTCTTTCCAAATTATCGTATTTCCAATCACCAACCGATCCGAACAACACCGCGTCAGCGTCAAGCGCCAACTTCAAAGTGGATTCAGGCAGAGGATGACCACTAGCCTCATAGCCAGCGCCACCAACTGGTGCAAATTCAAGTTCGAAAGACTCTCCCAGTGCTTTCAATACTTTAACTGCTTGCTCAACGATTTCTGGGCCAATACCATCACCAGGCAATACTGCAATCTTCATGCGTACACTTTTCTCAATAATTTAAATTGTTTTTGCCAACCATGGTTGGGCTTGGATATGCTTCTTTTCGAACTCACGGATTTTTTCCGCGTGTACCAAAGTCAGGCCGATATCATCAAGGCCATTCAACAAGCAGTACTTACGGAACGCATCGACATCAAAGTGCAACGACAATGCCCCATCTTTGGTTGACACAGTTTGATTTTCTAAATTAACGATCAAACGAGCACCGATGTTTGCTTCAACGAATTGAAATAACTGTTCAACATCAGACTCATCCAAACGAATTGGTAGCAATCCGTTCTTAAAACAGTTATTAAAGAAAATGTCCGCAAAACTTGGCGCAATGACTGCGCGAAAACCATATTGTTCCAATGCCCATGGTGCATGCTCACGTGATGAGCCACATCCGAAATTCTTCCTAGTCAGGAGGATCGATGCGCCAGCATAACGTTCTTGATTCAGTACGAAATCAGGATTCAGTGGGCGCTTGGAATTGTCCATGCCTGGTTCGCCATGGTCGAGATAGCGCCACTCATCAAATAGATTTGGACCAAATCCTGTTCGGTGAATTGACTTTAAAAACTGCTTGGGAATGATGGCATCGGTGTCGACATTAGCGCGATCCAATGGAGCAACTACACCATCCAATAATGTGAACTTATCCATTGTTATTTTTTTCCAGCTGTCTCAACCACTTCGCCGACTTTCTTCACATCCTTACCGATGCCTTGAATCGTGTTGCAGGCAGTCAAAGTAAACATGGCCAGCACAAATACGAATATCTTTTTCATTTTATTTCCTCTTTCATTCCGAGTTTTTGGAATTTTTCATACTGATAGAGATGCAGGATTTACAGCGCACGAACATCAACAAAATGCCCAGCAATTCCGGCGGCGGCGGCCATTGCAGGCGACACCAAATGGGTTCTACCACCTTGACCTTGGCGACCTTCAAAATTTCGATTCGAGGTAGACGCACAACGCTCTCCCGGCTCGAGTCGGTCAGCATTCATCGCTAGGCACATAGAGCAACCAGGCTCACGCCATTCGAAACCTGCGGCAGTAAAGATCTTGTCGAGGCCCTCTTGCTCTGCTTGCGCCTTCACCAATCCGGAACCAGGGACGACCATCGCCAATTTAACGCTAGGCGAACGCTGCTTACCTTTAACGATTGCTGCAGCTTCACGCAAGTCTTCAATACGCGAATTTGTGCATGAACCAATAAACACTTTGTCGATCGATATTTTTTGAACGGGCAAATTCGCCGGCAAGTCCATGTAGGCCAAGGCCTTCACAATTGCATCTCGCTTAACGGGATCCGACTCATCTTTCGGATCAGGTGTTACTCCATTGATCGAAACTACCATTTCAGGTGACGTTCCCCAAGTAACTTGAGGTTGAATCGACGCAGCGTCTAAACTTACGACAGTATCAAATTGCGCATCCTCATCGCTATGCAGCGTTTGCCAATATGAAACAGCGGCATCCCATTCAGCGCCCACAGGTGAAAATGGTCTGCCTTTTACGTAATCGATAGTCGTTTGGTCGACCGCGATCATGCCAGCGCGCGCACCCGCCTCGATCGCCATATTGCAAACGGTCATTCGACCTTCCATCGACAATTCACGAATCGCCTGCCCAGCGAACTCAATCGCATAGCCAGTACCACCAGCCGTGCCGATTTCACCAATGATCGCCAACACGATATCTTTTGCTGTCACACCTTTTGGTGTTTTACCTTCAACTTTGATTAACATCGACTTTGACTTCTTGGCGATCAAAGTCTGGGTTGCCAAGACGTGCTCAACCTCAGACGTACCAATCCCATGCGCCAAACAGGCGAAAGCACCATGTGTTGAGGTATGAGAATCACCGCACACAACGGTCATACCGGGCAAAGTAGCACCTTGTTCAGGCCCAATAACATGAACAATCCCTTGACGCAGATCATTCATACCAAAATAGGTCAAACCATAGGATTTAGCGTTCGCATCCAGTGTTTCCACTTGCAGTCTGGAAGTTGGATCATCAATGCCATTGGCACGATTAGTGGTCGGAACATTGTGATCGGCAACGACTAAGTTTGCAGAAACGCGCCATGGCTGGCGGTTCGCTAGTTTTAGACCTTCAAACGCTTGCGGACTGGTTACTTCATGTAACAGATGACGATCGATATAGATGATAGCTGTACCATCATCTTCAGAGTGTACGAGATGCGATTCCCAAAGTTTGTCGTAAAGCGTTTTGGACATAAACAGAAGCCTGATAGTGAAAAATCGTTAAGCTAGAAACTAAGCTTTCGATTATGCCACAATTGTGCGCTGCAAAACCGCCCAAAACGCTTTTTTTCGACCCGAGAATGCGAAATAAAAGTTTGTTAAATTACATATCGCAAAATATTAATCGGCTTTTTTCCAAGAAGAGACGAAAATTCCAACTAATATTTCGCTGCGGAGTTTCATAAATATTAAGACAATTCAGGCACTCAACGGACATCTGCACACTGAGCTCGATGGCGCAGCGCGTGATCCATCAAGACCAAGGCAAGCATAGATTCGGCAATTGGGGTTGCTCTGATTCCCACACATGGATCATGCCGTCCGAAAGTTTCCACTTCGACCGGGTTTCCATCTTTATCAATCGAGCGTCGTGGCACGCGAATGGAAGACGTCGGCTTAATGGCCATTGCTACGCGAATTTCCTGCCCCGTCGAAATACCACCGAGAATGCCACCGGAGTTATTGCCGATAAAGCCTTCTGGTGTAATCTCATCACCATGCACTGAACCACGTTGAGCGATTGAGGCGAAACCAGCACCAATCTCGACCCCCTTAACCGCATTAATACCCATCATGGCATACGCGATTTCAGCGTCTAACTTGTCATAAATTGGCTCTCCCAGACCGATTGGCACCTGATTTGCGACAACTTCTATCTTGGCGCCAATGGAATCACCATCTCTTCGCAGTGCATCCATATACGATTCCAAGCGCGCGATGACATCTTGATCGGCTGTAGGCGCGAAAAATGGATTGCTAGGTGTGTGCTCCCAAGATTCAAAAGGAATCTCAATATCGCCTAGTTGGGTCATGCCACCATTGAAAGTCGTGCCGTAGGCTTCAAACAACCATTTTTTCGCGATCGCCCCTGCGCCAACCACAGGCGCCGTCAAGCGCGCAGAAGAACGCCCACCACCGCGTGGATCGCGTATCCCATACTTGTTCCAATACGTAAAATCTGCATGACCTGGTCGGAAAGTGTCGACGATATTGCCATAGTCCTTGCTACGTTGGTCTTGGTTTCGTATTAACAAGGCAATAGGTGTGCCCGTAGTCTTACCTTCATATACACCAGATAAAATTTCAACCTGATCTGGCTCTTGGCGCTGTGTGACATGGCGCGAAGTGCCTGGGCGACGTCGATCGAGTTCCGGTTGAATATCTGCCTCACTTAAAACCATACCAGGTGGACAACCATCGACGACACATCCAATCGCGGGACCATGAGACTCTCCAAAAGTTGTCACTGTAAATAGTGTTCCAAAGGTATTACCAGACATAATGATAAATTTGAGTT
This sequence comes from Oxalobacteraceae bacterium, assembly GCA_947464955.1. Taxonomy (GTDB): domain Bacteria; phylum Pseudomonadota; class Gammaproteobacteria; order Burkholderiales; family Burkholderiaceae_D; genus Undibacterium. The sequence continues at coordinate 19,784 of CANHZI010000065.1, read as the reverse complement.
AGAGGGAAATTGCCATGATTCTAGCAGCGATCGGCCTCGCTTACTTGAAAAGGCCAATGCAAATGTCAGGCCTCTCAACAAAAACTGAGGAAAACTCGATATTTGCACCAAACCAACAGTCTAGATTCGTATTCTTGTTTTATACTGACACGACAAAATAAACAGGGACTTGATTAATCGCTAACGCAATTCAAGTCAGTCTCACAAATCCGGAGCGCCTCAGCTAATGAGTGAATTGAATCAATCAAACGATGATGCATTGATCTTCATGGACGAACAGAGCGTTGAAGCATTAAACGCTCAGGTCGCTAAAGCAAGCTGGCGCATTATGATTATCGATGATGATCCTGACGTCCACTCTGCAACCATGTTTGCACTTGGAAACCTCGAAATTCAAAATCGAACGCTGACTTTCTTGCATGCATACTCAGCCAATGAAGCGAGGGAAATACTGGCTCGCGAGCCCGATATCGCGGTAATCCTTTTGGACGTGGTGATGGAGCAGGAAGACGCCGGGTTAAATCTGGTCAACTTCGTCCGCAAGGACCTCGGGATGATCGATGTGAGGATCATTCTACGCACAGGTCAGCCTGGCTATGCCCCTGAAATTGACGCCATTCGGGATTACGACATCAACGACTATAAGACTAAGTCGGAACTCACACGAACCAAACTCTACACGACTGTTACATCCGCAATACGCTCCTATGAACAGATTTGCTCGATCTCAGCCAATCAGCGTGGACTTGAGTTTATAGTCAATGCCAGTACTGAGCTCATGTCACAAAAAGGCTTGCAAAACTTTTCTTCGGGAGTTTTGCAGCAAATATCAGTTTTGCTCGGACGGAAAGTTGAAGGTTTCGTCTGCAATCAAATCGATGAAGGTAAATTGGCAAGCGTTATCAGTGATTTATTTGTGATTGCCACTAGCTCCCAATTTGCGTATCTCAGCCAAAAAACAGCAGACAAAATCGAAGATTGCTCTATTCAAAACCTAATTCAGACCTCAATAGACCTTCGTCGAAACCTCTATGAACAAAACTTCATCGTTTTGCACTTTGAGAATGGCACCCATAAAAACCTTACGGTACTATTACAGACTAACATTGAGGTCAGTGAACTCGACAAGCGCTTACTTGAAGTATTTTGCAGCAACATCTCAGTAGGCCTCAATAACGTGATGCTCACCAGTCGCTTGCATCAGTATGCGTACTTTGATCCACTCACGGGACTCGCCAATCGTCTGAAGCTATTGCAGACTTTAGCTGAGACGCTTCAATCTCCATTAAAAGATAGTAGCGTCTTATCATTAATTGACATTGATCATTTCGCGGAAACCAACGACGCACTTGGGCATCAATTTGGTGACGCCCTGCTTTGCTCAGTCGCGAAACGACTTTTGGATCATTTTGGAACTTGCTGCCATCTGGCACGTGTTGGCGGCGACACTTTCGCCCTACTAGGTGATCAAGACCAAGTAACGCCACAAAAGATTTTCACTGTATTCCAGCACGCATTCGAAGTCGACCACCAAGAAGTGCAGTTATCCTCAACCATAGGCTTGATCAAGCTAAGTGGTTATGATGGTGGCGGCTCTGATGCCTTGAAAGATACGAACATCGCCCTCAAACGCGCTAAAGCACACCAAAGAGCATCCCATAGCTATTTTACGGTTGATATGGGTGTCGAGATTCGTGAGCGCGTTCGGATGATGCACGCGTTACGCGCCGCATTCGAAAATGAACGTTTGTTTGTCGTGTACCAACCGCAAATTGATATGCGAACACAAACTCCAGTCGGTGCTGAAGCCTTATTGCGTTGGAAAAATGAGAATGGCCAATTCGTACCGCCTGACCAATTTATACCAATCGCAGAGTATTCTGGCCTCATCGTTGATATCGGTGAGTGGGTGTTGCGTAGCGCATGTTTCGAATTAGTACATTTGCATAATCTTGGCTTCACTGAATTCAAGATGGCGGTCAACGTCTCGCAAGCACAGTTCTCTCACCCGCAATTCTTGCAAAGCCTCGAAGCAGCATTAACTGATACCCGCGCGCCGGCAAGTTGCCTTGAGTTAGAAATAACCGAATCAATGGCAATGAATGACCCAGAGATGCTGATCAAGACACTCCACAATATCAAGCAACTCGGCGTTCAAATTTCAATTGACGATTTCGGTACAGGATTTTCATCACTTAGCCATCTCCAAAAACTCAACGTTGACAAACTTAAGATTGACCGTGCGTTTGTCAATGAAATCAATGACAAGTCGGGTGAAGGCAGTATCGCGAAGATGATCGTGCAGTTGAGCCAGAGCCTTAACATTAAGGTAATCGCTGAAGGCGTCGAAACAAAACTTCAAGCGGACACCTTGATGGGATTCGGTTGCCACTTAGCGCAGGGCTACCTCTACGCACGCCCCAAAACCCAACTCGATCTGCGAGCATGGTTGGCGCAAGACCCAGAACAATGGAAAGTAATGTAAAACAATTCCTACTTGTTATCTGAACTGAGATCGTCACCATAGCGCGATATGAGATGCGCCCTGTTTTCAATCACGGGCTTTTTACATCCTGCCCCACAAATTTGCCGATCTGTCGCAAAAGCGTCGTACGTATGCGAAATTCTCGTTAGAGTTACGATGGCAATTCAAAAACCAAGGCTACAACGTTCGTCCGAGAACGAGAGTTGAGATACCTAAAAAATACTTAGATTAGAAACCCATGGAACCGCAAACAATAGAAAAACTTAAGTTATTCGCCAGCCAAGTTTTCACAGGCCTGAGCATAGCGTTTGACAAAACCGCAACCTGGGTTGGCAAACTTTCATGGTGGAAGTTCTTCCTGTTCGCGATATTGCTATTTATTTCAGGCGATATTATTCAAGACGCGCTCTCTTCAGGCGATTCTGACACCTCACAACGCAAGCCACATGTATCAAAAAAAACCCAAATCAAGAAAGACGGGGATAAACAAACGATCAAGACCGATGACGCCAATTTTGAAATTGATAATACCGGTATCCGAATTAAAAAGCCTGACGATATGGTCAGCGGCAAACGCGTTGAAATTAATGGCGATGGTTGGCAAGTCGTTGACGAACAAACTGCAAAAATCACTGAAAAAATCGAAGATGGCGTTACCAGTAAAAAGAGCGAAAACGTTGACAACTCCTTACCCGGCATAACGATAGGCAAAGAAGATGTACATATTCGCTTGCCCAAAGAACTCGCAAAAGAAATTCAAGCGGAGCTCGACAAAGCAAAAGCAGATGCGGCTCAGGAAGCGACGACAGAAGAAAAAACAAAGTCTTCAAAATGGTTCAAGAACTTTATTGCCCTTCTTGTTTTCGGTCTGTTCGGCATGAAAGCATTAATGGGAGGCAAGGTTCGAGCTGAAGAGCAAGCCAAAGTCGCTAATGCGACAGCTGAACGTGAAGCTCTCCTACGTCAGGTCAGTGAAGCCCAAATGCAAATGATGCAGGCCCAGGTTGAGCCACACTTCTTATTTAATACTTTGGCTTCAGTCGAATATCTGATCGAAACCGATCCACCACGCGCAGCAGCTATGCAAAGGAGCCTGATTTCCTACTTGCGCGCGGTATTACCACAAATGCGAGAAAACGCCGCGAAGACTAACCTTGGTCGAGAAGCCGATATCGTGAAGTCTTATTTGCAGCTGCTCAAGATGCGGATGGAAGAACGTCTCAATATTGATTTTGTCATGCCAGAAGATTTACGCTCTGCATCCTTCCCGCCGATGATGTTGCAATCAGTGGTCGAAAATGCGATCAAGCACGGTCTAGAAGTCAAGGCCGATGGTGGCACACTGCAATTCCGTGCTGAGGTTTTGGGTAATCGATTAAGAGTGACGGTCAAAGATGATGGCCTCGGCTTTGGTGCTGTGCCAAGTAATGGTACAGGTCTTGGGCTCCAAAATATTCGTGAGAGACTCAAGCTTATTTATAAAGACAGCGGACAATTAATCATCACTGCCAATGAGCCAAGCGGAGTTTGCGTTGCAATCGAAATTCCGTATGAAATTGCCAAATAAATAGAATAACGTTAAGATCGATTAAAACCAAACAAAACAAAAAGGATACCTATGCCAACCGCGATTATCGCTGATGACGAACGCTTGATGCGGGATCAATTAAGGTCTCGCTTAGAACAAGTTTGGCCCGAATTGCAAATACTTGGCGAAGCAAAAAACGGTGAAGAAGCAGTTCAATTAGTTGAGGAGCATAAGCCCGATTTCGCCTTTCTTGATATTCGTATGCCCGCCAAAACGGGCTTAGAAGCAGCAAGAGATATAGGCACCAAAGCACATATCGTTTTCATCACGGCTTATGATCAATACGCAGTTGAAGCCTTCGATCAAGGCGCCGTTGATTATGTGTTGAAACCTGCCGATCCTGAACGTCTCGGAAAGACAGTTGAACGTCTTAAGATGCGACTCAGCACTGCGGCAGAACCAAACGACATGAGCAATATGCTGGCTCAACTTGCAAAACAACTAGGGATTGCTGCAAAACCCAATTACCTACAATGGATACAGGCGTCGATCGGACAGGAGTTACGCTTAATACCAGTCGAAGATATTCTATTTTTTCAATCCGACGAAAAATACACTCGCGTTCAAACCGCAACCTATGAGGCACTCATACGCAAACCAGTACGTGATCTCGCCGAGGAATTAGATCCACACCTGTTCTGGCAAATTCACCGCTCTACCTTAGTCAATTCGAAAGCGATTTCAGGAGTGGTAAGAGACATGCGAGGCCGGCATTTGGTGCAAATCAAAGGGCTGACAGAGAAACTCGAAGTGAGTCGAAGCTTTGTGCATTTATTTAAACAAATGTAGTAATTACGTTTGTTTATAGCGACCGATATCTTGATGCATTAGACCTAGCGCCCGAGCGGCGCCCAAAACGAATATGAATACCTTTTTCAAGGAGTGAGAGTTGAAAAATTTATCTGTATTGACATGGATTTTTTTGGCTTCACTTCTTGCCTCGTCTGCACACGCGCAAGATAAACAAAAAAGTGTCCTAAATCGCTGTGAAGGCACAAACAAGAAGACCGAGGTAGTCATAAAGACGATACAGACTCCTTACTCGATTAAGAACAATTTATCGACATCGGTACTCAATCACAAAGGCAAAGTATCGTATTCGGGTGAATATGTTTTGGGACTCACCTCGCTTCAAAAAAGAACTGTAATTGAATTCGACGGCCCAGTTTGGCAGGACAAACAAACTGGTGGTGAGTGTTTCGCCCCTCTCATTTCCGTACAGCTTCACTATGATCCCATGACGGTTCACATCGGAAGTGAGTTCGCACCTGATACCTGCATTTACAACTTAGTTCTCGAGCATGAGAAACAACATGTGCGAATATACCAAGAAAATTTCCCAATAATTGAATCTACGATTCGGCAATTAATGGAAATGAGGTTCGCCGGAAAACCTATTTATGCGCCATCAGGGCAAGCAAGGTCTTTACTCGCAGACGAAATTGATCAACTCTGGCGACCTTTGATTAAGTCCGAATTATCGAAAGTCGAAATCGAGCAAAATAAAGTAGATTCAGAGGAAAAAATCGCCGAACTTAGTTGGGGATGTCTCGGCGAGGTTCAGGTACTTTTCGGTGGGGGCTCTCGCCATTATAAGATCTATTAGTATTCATTTTTCAATATCAAATGCGATATGATGTAGGCATCATCGCCCACGCCTATTACGCCAATTTTCCGTCTTGTTCGAACATTTTTTTTGTTTGAGCAAGTTTAGAAATTGACGAAAATAAAACCGAAACAAAGACACTAAATCAAAAAAGATAGTCGAAGAGACTCGTCTGTTTGACTGACTTAGATTTGGTGTTTTGTTTAACTTCGTGTGGCGGTCAAGAACCCTGTGCTGCATCAAGTTTCCAAATTTGAAGTCCCCTCCACCTGATGCCCTTTTTGCTGGAATCAATGGATCGCGAAAACTGTACAAGATCCAAAGAACTCAACAGAGTATTCTGGTCATCAACAAAGCAAATTTCTCAGCGCCGATCGATATCACCAATTCTAAACTGGTGTTCTTCGATGGCGCACATGTCAATCTCGGCATGGCTATGCGAGTTCAAAAACTAGCGGCAGAATAAATAGATTCATTGATTGAGCTATACATTGTTTTCTTTGACAGAAAAATTGGTTTCGCTCCAACAATCGTAAGCAATCGTAAATTCTTAATTTTCTCAGTAAGACCTCCAATTTCATTCCACTGCTCGATTAACTCATACCTACGCTGCTAAGCCGTAGGGTAAGCAGATGTTATGTTGCAGGCAGTCGCCACATCAAACCTTTTCAACGGTTACAAATACTAACATCGATGACAGAAATGTCATCGAGACTTTCCATCAGCACCTCTAGAATCGGACTTATCAGATTAACGGAGGATGCAGTGAACATTCTGTTGGTGGAAGACGAGCCAAAAATCGCGGACCTAGTATGCCAAGGGCTGTCTCAACGCGGCCTCAAAGTTGATCACATTTCCGATGGATTACAAGCGCAGCTAATTGCTAAAGAATCGAACTACGATTTATATATCTTCGACATTTTGCTACCCGGTATCGATGGATTATCGATTCTACGGGAACTTCGAGAATCGGGAGACACCACACCCACCATTCTTCTCACAGCGCTAAACCAATTGAGTGACCGGGTTGAAGGGCTCAATCTTGGTGCCGATGACTTTATTTCAAAACCATTCTATGTTGAAGAACTGCACGCACGCATTATGGCGGTCGCCAGACGTACCTCTGGCATTAGAGATCATATCGTCAGCGTTGATGGTTTCAAACTCGACAGAATTAATCGACAAGTCTTCTATCACACCAAGAGAGTAGATCTTAGTAGTCGTGAATTTACTCTTCTGGAGTATCTCATGCGCTCACCGGGTCAGATCTTCACGCGTAGCCAAATACTTGAACATGTGTGGGGTTACGATTTCGACCCAAGCACAAATATTGTCGATGTTTGTGTAAAACGGATCCGCGCCAAAATCGCTGAAATAGACGATCAGACGCAGTCTTCTGTAATCGAAGCGATTCGTGGCACAGGTTATCGTTTTCGTTATTCGAACGCGGAGCAAAAATGAGAAGCTTTCGCACACAAACCTTTGCGATTGCGATGATCATCGCAACTCTCATGCTGCTCACCGTTGTGCTAATTGGAAGATGGCAACTCATACAGTATGAACGCGCTCGAATCGAAACTCGGATGTGTATGGAGATAAAACGCCTGACCAAAGGCGCAATCTCAAGCGAGGACAAATTACGGATTTGGAATGACATGTCGCAAAAGCTTCATCTCGAATCGCCATTGAGCTTGGCCTTCAAGGTCAATCAAATAGATGAATTAGGGAACCTACACATAAGTTCAACACGAAACTGGCCAGAGCGCTTTAGTCCTGAACCTGCATTGACAACATCAAATGAAGTGCTCATGGCGAAGCAATCCAAGAAATGCCAAATTGAAAAGGCAATGATCAGCGATACCCGGTGGATTCACGCGAGCCTATATTCAAAGTCGCAAGCAGCAAGCATCATTGTCAATGAAGACGACGCTTTAGTTGCGATTCATCGCGCGATCAATAGCGCGATAACTTATTTGATACCACTGTACATCTTCATCAGTGCTGTCGCTAGCTTTTTACTGACGAAACTTGTAACACGTCCAGTTCTAAGACTAAGTACCGTGATGCAATCTGTCGATAAAAACGGCCTACATTCTCGCCTCGATTCGAATGCCGAATACGAAGAGTTTGGAGAATTTATTCGATCCTATAACGACATGTTGGAAAGGCTAGAAAAAGGCTTTCGCCAAGCCTCATTATTTTCAGCGAATGCGGCACATGAATTACGTACACCTCTCACTATTCTTCAAGGAAAACTGGAACAATCGATCAATCGCCAGCCGCTGGAGCTAACACCTGCAGAATTATCTTCGATGCTCGATGAGGTTACTCGACTAGCCAATATCACTAAGAAGCTTTTACTCCTGACCCAAGCGGAGAATGGCGAACTCTACCTCACAAAAAGCGATTTCAACATTAGTGCAATGCTGAACGACCTTGTCGGTGACATGGAGATGCTTCCTCATGCGAAGACTGTTAGAAAAAACTTTGAAGACTCCGCAACAATTTTCGCCGATGAATTATTGGTGCGTCAGCTCCTCGTAAACCTCCTTAGCAACGCCCTAAAGTATGCGATAGAGGCAAGCACGATTGAGATTGACTTGTGGACTGAAAAATCTAACTGCGTAATAACGTTCAAGAACACTTGCGATTACATCTCCTTACAGGAACGAAATCGTTTCTTCGATTACTTTTACCGAGGAGATCCAGCCCGCAATCGTCATATCGAAGGTACGGGACTTGGATTGAACGTCGCGCTAGAAATTGCCAAAGCTCACAAAGGAAATTTGTACCTCGAAGACACCGATCTCAACGTCATTAAGTTCGTCTTATGTTTGCCCTTAAGAAGTTAAACAAATGAAGCCAATCGCATTCTTTCACTGAAAACATTATGGCTAATATCAATTCAAAACTCGGTCTACTTTTTTGTATCACCATCGCGCTATCAGCCTGCGGGGATCAGAGCCGTCTCGGCCAGGAACCGTCAATAACAACGATTGCGCCGCCACCGATTATCGGTAACAACAGCATCAAATTCAATGCACCACGTAAAAATTACCAAATACAGAGAACCGACACCGGAATTAAAGTGATAGATCTTGTCGGTAACGATGGCAGCATCGATGCAAGTCATGCCAGCTATCTCGACTTTAATGATTTGAGAGTGAATCTAACACTCGCCAATTTAGCACCCACCCTTAGTTCGACACAGCTGCAGAACTTGGTGGAGCTTTACATCGCCTTTTTCAATCGTTTACCCGACGCTGACGGCCTTGCTTATTGGATTCTACAAATTAAATCTGGAAGTAGTTTGGAACAGATTGCAGATAATTTTTATCGAGCTGCGGTTTTATACCCTGAGCTTACAGGATATTCGAGCAATATGGCACCCAGCGACTTCGTCAAAATCATCTATCAAAATGTGCTCGGTCGAAGCGGTAGCACAGCACCAACTGCTGAGGAAGTGAACTATTGGGTGAATGATCTCAACTCAGGGCGTCAAACCAAGATTTCATTGATACAGACCATGATTACATCCGCAAGAACCTTTGCCGGTGATATTAATTATGGTTGGGTGCCACAGTTGCTTGATAACAAAGTCAAGCTCGGTAGCTACGTCGCACTTCAACAAGGCATCAGTTACTTAAGCGATCAAGACAATATCGTGCGGCTCGGAAAAATGGCATCGATGATCTATGCCAATGATACCAACCAAGCACTAGCCTTACTCGACGTAAAAGATGAGGGTTTTGACTTGCTTGCTTCCAAACCAGATGCCCCACTACAGGTTTCCGGTTTTTCATCAAATGGTGGCGGTGGCATCAACTTCTTTGCGCCAAAAAACACAGGTGGGCTTCCTATTTTGAACTACGCAGCTCGTTGTACAAATGGCGACCAAATAATTTCGAGCACAAGCAATACGAGCCCTATTCTCATTAGTAATCTGATCAATGACAAAACCTATACCTGCTCAGTCGCGACGGTTACCGCATATGCGTCGAGCATAGCCTCTCCGAACGTTATGATTACTCCTGCAGCGGATCCAATGTTGGGCAACTTCACTGGCAACATTGTCCTCGGCACACCGACCGATTCATCGATCATAGCGAATGTTTTCACTACCAATCAGAGTGGTGCGGTATCGATTCGCTACGGCCTTAATCCTGGTCAATACGACAGACAAACTCAACGCGTTCCCATTATCGCTAACACGCCAGTAGAACTGACTCTCACTGGCCTGGTTGCCGACAAACGCTATTATTACCGGCTCGATTTTCAATCCCAAAATGGCGCAGGATCGGGGCCCACAGTCGAGTATTCATTCCAATCAGCACGCTCGCCTGGTCAATCCTTTACCTTTGCCGTTCAAGGTGATTCCCATCCTGAACGCGAAAAAACACAATTTGAGGGCTCACTTTATTCACGTACATTGCAGACTGCAGCGGCAGATAAACCTGACTTCTATTTCCTAATGGGTGATGACTTTAGCGTTGACACTCTAGATCCCAAGACCATCAACGCAACTAAAGTGACGGAACGCTATACGATACAACGCCCCTACCTCGGACTGATTGGAGCCAGTTCACCAGTCTTTCTTGTGAATGGAAACCATGAACAAGCCGCACGATTCAATCTCAATGGAACACCTGACAACATAGCCGTATGGGCGCAGAACGCAAGAAATAGCCACTATTCGCAACCTTCACCTGATTACTTTTACTCCGGAAACAAAGAAGTCGTACCGTTTATAGGCCTGCTACGCAATTATTACGCATGGACATGGGGTGACGCCTTGTTTGTCGTCATCGACCCATATTGGGCTTCAACCGTTGCTGTTGACAATGTATTCGGCGGCGACCCAAAACGGACGAACATGTGGGATGTCACCCACGGCAATGAGCAATATCTCTGGTTGAAGGAAACTCTCGAGAAAAGCAAATCAAAATACAAATTTGTTTTCGCACACCATGTGATGGGCACTGGTCGCGGAGGCATTGAATTAGCTGGATTGTGGGAATGGGGAGGAAAAAACAGCAAGGGCTTAAATGAGTTTGCGAATCAGCGTCCAACATGGAATTTACCGATCCACCAGTTGATGGTGGCAAACAAGGTCAGCATATTCTTTCAAGGACATGACCATATCTGGGTACGACAACAATTAGACGGCGTAATTTACCAGAGTCTCTCTGAACCTGCAGACCCTAACTACGCCCTTTGGAACTCAGACGCCTATCTCACCGGCGAACGATTTCCTAGCACTGGTTATACACGAGTTCGAGTTTCACCGACCGGCGTCAAGGTCGAATATGTTCGAACTTACCTGCAAAAAGATGAAGGGCCTGGCAGGATCAGCGGTACGCCTGTATTTAGCTACACACTGCCTTAATTGCTTGCAACAGATGGGAGCGAAGTTGTGAAACCACATGTCTTATTCAACATCATTTTTTTTAGTTCACTTGTTTGCGGATGCGGTGGTTCGAGTTCAGAACGCTCCCACGCTGAGTCTGGCCTTTCCTCACCACCGAGCGTGGGCAGCAATGCGGCCATTAATACAAGCCTTAATACAAGCCTGACTGTAAACATTAATGGACCGAGGAATAATTTTATTATCTCACGTACCCAGCAAGGTATTTTAGTAATCGACAAAAGCAAGCTACTTGCTACAGTCGATGTCAGTAAGGCTTCACAATTGATCTTCAGTGATGCGCAGGTTAACTTGAATATATCGCAGCAGGCTGAAAGACTGAATAGCACACAAATACAGACCCTCATTGAACTCTACATTGCTTTTTTTAATCGTGTACCTGATGCAGATGGCCTTGACTACTGGATGAGACAGATGTCAGCTGGGCAAACAATTGCTCAGATCGCCGATAACTTCTATCAAGCTGGCATCTTAACCTCTGAATTCACTGGCTATACCAAAGAAATGAGTAATGCCGACTTCATTCGGATCATTTATAAGAATGTACTGGGACGCACCGCAACAACCGCTCCAAGCGACGTTGAGATTAACTATTGGGCCAACGATATTCAGAGCGGTAGGCAAACCAAAGCGAGCGTGATCATTGCCATGCTCAACTCCGCAAGGACTTTTGCAAATGACCCCCAATACTCATGGGTTACCCGCCTTTTGGATAACAAAATAAAAGTCGGTCAGTACTTCGCCTTACAACAGGCGTTAAGTTACTCAAGCCTTGGCGATAATATTACACGAGGAATAGGAATCATCGCCGCAGTAAGCGCCGAGGATATAAGTAAAGCTATTAGTTTAATAGGCATCGATGACCCAGATTTCGACGCCAGTATTCGCGCCCCCGAACCACCTCGCAACATCAACATTGTTACGATGAATGGCAGCGCCAACGTCAGTTTCGAACCACCGTCAAATAATGGTGGTGCTCCAGTAACAAGCTACTTGGTAAGCTGTAACACCGACGGCAGCACCATCAGTATTTCAGCAGTAAGCGGTCCAGTTTCACTGAATAACCTACAGATAGGAAAAGCTTATTCCTGCTTCATGAAGTCGACCAACCGCTTTGGTGACAGCCCAAATTCAGCTTCGATTGTGGTCACGAGCCAGCCAGCAATTAATTCCCCTCCCTTTAACGGCGATATTGTGCTCGGATCACCAACCGCAAATAGTATTCGCATCAAGCTATTTTCCGCCACACAATCGGGATATGTCTCACTCTCCTATGGATACGCGTCCAATGATCTTAGTCAATCAACGATTACTAAAAGATTAGAATTGGGAAGTCCATTAGAATTTCAACTCGAAACTCTGAGGGCAAACTCGCAAATATTCTACTCAGTCAATTTCCAACGCGATATCAACACCATAGCCGCCACAAGCAAGCCGTACGATTTTAGAACGGCAAGAAGCGAAGCGGATAGTTTTAGTTTCACAATTCAAGCAGACTCGCACCTTGATGAAAATTCAAACCTCGCGCAGTACCAAAGAACCTTAGATAACATTTTGCTTGACCGTCCAGATTTTCATGTCGATTTGGGCGACACCTTCATGACTGAAAAACACCAAAGTGCTTTTGATCCGGTAGTCAAAATGGCTGCCAATCAAGAAATGGTGAACGCAAGGTATATCTACGAAAGACAGCACTTCGGACGCATTACGCATTCAACCCCACTATTTCTTGCAAATGGTAATCACGAGGGTGAACTTGGATGGTTATACAACAATACCGCAAACAATATCGCTGTATGGGCATCACTCGCTCGGCAAAAATATTTCACAAATCCTATACCAGGATCTTTTTACACAGGGGACCCCGATATCTCAATCTATTCGGGCCAACGTGCGTCTTGGTATTCCTGGCAATGGGGTAACGCCCTCTTTGTGGTACTCGACCCATTTTGGAACAGCAAAACACAAGCGAGCAAAGACGGGTGGAACCTTACTCTTGGCTCCACACAGTATCAATGGTTGGTCAACACACTTAGTAACAGCAAAGCGAAATACAAATTCATTTTCCTCCATAACTTAGTTGGAGGATTGGACGGCCAGATGCGCGGTGGCATAGAGGCAGCTTCGTTCTTTGAATGGGGCGGTAAAAATAGCGATGGCAGCTATGGGTTCGACATTAAACGCCCAGGCTGGGGAATCCCGATTCATCAGCTTTTGGTCAACAATAAAGTCACGGCTGTATTTCACGGACATGATCATGTATACGTTCGACAATCACTAGACGGAATTATTTATCAAGAAGTTCCTCAACCAAGCGCATTAAACAATACAAGCGGTTCCAACCTTGCAAAGGAATACCACTACGACACTGGAGTTATACAAAGTAGCTCTGGCCACATCAGGGTAACGGTCTCCCCACAAGGAGTTAAGGGCGAATATATACGTTCTTGGCTTCCTGCAAATGAAACGAGCACGAGAAAGAATCGACAAATTGACGATTCTTGGATGATCACGCCAGTTCAATGATAGGCAATGAAACACTTTGCAATTGCCAAACTGTATTTAATTCGCCAGGAGAGCAACATGATTCTCAAAAAGCAAAACCTACAAGTCGTATTTTCGACTTTTATACTGATAAGCCTGTTTGCTTGCGGCGGCCAACAAGACACTGCGATCACTGCCCGCCCAACTCTCGCGCCAGCGCCAGTTCAATCCGCCACATTTACCGGCAAACGTAATAATTATCGCATTATGGTCAACTCGAATAATGTCACGGTTGTTGACGTGACTGGCGCAGAAGCCTCGCGGACTGTCACTCTTAACGACAAACTAAACTTCTCAGACTTACGCGTAGATTTAACGCTAACCAGCGTATTACCACAAATTTCTGAAAGCCAATTGCGCGCCCTCATTGAACTCTACATAGCATTCTTCAATCGAGTTCCCGATGCTGAGGGAATGAACTATTGGATCAAACAACTCGCTTCAGGAAAAACAATCTCACAAATTGCAGATAGTTTCTATGCCGCAGGTCTGCTCTACCCAGAACTCACTGGCTATACGTCAGCCATGAGCAACGCTGATTTCATCAAAATTCTATATAAAAATGTGCTTGGGAGATCTGAGGCGACTGCGCCGACTGACGCAGAAATCAACTATTGGGCAAACGATATTGCATCGGGAAATCAAACAAAGAGCAGCGTTGTGATTGCTATGCTTTTCTCCGCTAGATCTTTGGCGTCAGATCCTAAGGTTGGCTGGGTAACCCGTTTGCTCAATAACAAAGTAAGCGTTGGCCGCTATTTCAGTATCGAACAAGGCCTAAGCTACCAAAACGATTCAGAGAATATTACGAAATCCATGGCAATCTCGAGTCTAATTACGTCTGACGATACCGACAAAGCAATTGCAGCACTCGCATTGGATGACCTGAATTTTACAATGGCAAAAACAGTGCCCTCATTCCCTACGTTACTCACTGCGACCGCTGGTGAGAGCGGTGTTACACTTAACTTCACAGCCCCATCAAGAAATGGCGGCGCCAGCGTTACAAGTTACACGGCTTCCTGTACCAATAGCACTGCTACCATTCAAAAAACCAGTTCCGCGAGCCCCATTGTAATGACTGGACTACTTAGTGGAAATGCTTATCAATGCACAGTAAAAGCGAGTAATGCTATAGGCGAAAGCGATAGTTCTTCTGAAATCACAGTAACACCAGCCAATCCTGTAGCGGGCTTCAAATTGAGTAGTGCCGCAGGCACCAACAATTCGGCAATGGCTGCCGACTATACCTGCGATGGAACAGGTTCAACCATTCCACTGAGCTGGGCAAATGCCCCCACGGGCACGAAGGAGTTTGCATTGTTGATGACGACTTTGCCTGGCGATGGTAGTACAAAATGGAATTGGGTTTTGTATCATATCCCAGCCACCACAACTAATTTAGTGAAAGATAGTTTCGGCGTTGGTACTTTAGGCGTAGGAAGCGATGGTCCAATGGCTGCTTATCAACCGCCATGCTCACAAGGACCAGGCGCAAAAATATACACCTTCACTCTCTATGCACTTTCTGCTTCTCCAACTCTACCAACCTCAGGTGCAATCACGGGCGCAACTATCCGTGATGCGATTGCCAACATCACTCTCGGTTCAACGTCACTAAATTTAAGTTTTACTAGAACAAGCATGACCGGCTCATCCTCAGCATGTGTCAATATTCGTAATTCGATGAACGCATCAAACTCAGGATATGCAGTTGTCAGCTGTGATGCCAACTATGCCTACGTGAGCTCGTTGGGGATTACAACGCACTCGATGATGAATGGCATCACGGCGACTAACCTACAAGTTCCAACAATACAAAAATTCAATGGCGCGAATGCTTGGAAAATACCACTCGCTCCGGCAATCGCGGCTTCAACGACGTCTGCAATTGATGGGCCAATAGGTGTGGCAATCAATGGTGTGCCTATTTTCAATCCATGCAAACAAGGTGGCTGCCAAAACGGTGATACCAAAGCCTTAGGTGAGCTCGATGTTTGTAATGGCCATGCAGGCCGGGCTGATGACTATCATTATCATGCAGCACCTAGCTGTGTGATGTCGGCGAAGCCCCCGAGCTACTGGGACACCCACCCGGTCGGTTGGGCACTAGATGGTTTTGCCATTTATGGCTACAACAATGCTGATGGCAAAGTGGCGCCCCGAGATAATGTTTGTGGTGGCAATACTGATCCCGTTAGCAATGGTCCAAGCGGTTACGCCTACCATGTTACGGACACTGCTCCTTATGTACTTTCATGTTTCCGAGGCACACCGAGCCCAGACCTTGCGAATCAATCCAGCAAATACAGCCCGATGCGGCAGCCACCCGTCACTCCTTTCAACGTCAGTGCGATGACACTTAGCACTGATAGTAATGATGGTTATCAAGTTCTACAATTCACATCCGCAAAAACATTTATCACTAACGAAATCGGGTCTGACTCGTATACGAATGCCGCTGGCACCTACAAGATACGCTATAAGGCCTTGAGTGGATCAGAACTGGCTGCTGCGCTTTCACAAAGCAAAAATAGTGGCAAGAGTATGTGTTGGAACTTCCAATTCATCAATGCGACAGGTACAACGACACAGCCGTCTATCAACTACTGTAGATAAGGAACAATGCATATGCGCCTACGCTACTCACATTGGTTTTCTTGCGCCATACTGGCTGGCTCATGTTGGTTTTTGACAAACGCAAACGCGCACGAATTAGAATCAAATCGGGTCACCATCGTGTTACGGGATGACATTCATCTCAACTTAATTTTTCGCTTGAATTACTTAGAATTTCTTCATCAGTTGTACGCAAAAGGATTGACTCAGAAAGAATTCATCATGCGTTTTGCGACGCTGTCGGAAGGCGACTTCAATTCACTCTTAGGCCAGGCTCAGTTACATTTAATGACTGAGACTAGGTTGGTTAAATTAAATGGTGCAAATCTCAAAATTCAGCATTGGAAATGGCCATCGACATCGGATTTACATGAATTATTGAGAGAATATGCGATGCAGATCATCGTCGATCCTTACGCTGATATACATATGAAGTTTATTGAGGTCCAAGCGGATGCCGTCAGCGAAGACATTATCTCCAACTGCACAATCAGCTTACCGCAGGCTTTGACGACAGCACTGATCGTGAATTACAAAGCGAATCAGCAATGGTATCAGTTCGATGAGAAAACGCTTCGTTTGAACTTTTAATAGAGAAGTACTAGTGAAGGCCTTGCACTCCACAAATATAAAAAAACCCGAACATCAGTTCGGGTTTTTTTCATATTTCTTCTAACTTAGAGAATCTTTGTTCCGATCCACCAAGAGATCGCAGCAACAAATGCAGAAGCTGGGATAGTTAAAATCCAAGCCCATACAATATTACCTGCGACACCCCAACGTACCGCCGACATTTTTTGCGCAGAACCCACACCGACAATAGCACCCGTAATTGTGTGTGTAGTCGAAACGGGGATGCCGAAGACTGTCGCCATAATTAAAGTTGCGGCGCCACCGGTTTCGGCACAAAAACCACCAACAGGTTTTAGCTTGGTAATTTTTTGCCCCATCGTTTTAACAATGCGCCAACCACCGAACAGTGTACCTAAGCCGATCGCTGCATAGCAGGAGTAGACGACCCAGTTTGGTGGCGCTGCGTCTTTGGCACTTGAATAACCTGCTGCGATCAACAACATCCAGATGATACCCATCGTCTTTTGCGCATCGTTACCTCCATGTCCTAAACTAAAGACTGACGCAGAAACCAATTGCAGACGACGGAACCACTTATCCACTTTGAGTGGAGTTGATTTCACGAAGATCCATGAAACAATTAACATCATCAAAGATCCCAGAACGAAACCAAGCAAAGGCGACAGCACAATAAACAAAATGATTTTGTACAAGCCAGCAGCAATCAATGCACCAGTGCCTTCTTTTGCAACAGCCGCACCAATCAAGCCACCAATCAGAGCATGGGAAGAGGAAGATGGAATACCGAAGTACCAAGTTACCAAATTCCAAAAAATCGCACCGACCAATGCGCCAAAAATCACATAATGGTCAATGATAGTTGGATCAATCGTTCCCTTACCAATTGTTTTAGCAACCGATAAATTGAAGACAAAAAACGCAAGTACGTTAAAAAGAGCTGCCATTGCAACCGCTTGACTTGGCTTTAACACTCCAGTCGAAACAACTGTTGCGATCGCATTTGCCGCATCATGGAAGCCATTCATAAAGTCAAATAGCAAAGCCAATGTCACCAATAGAATGATGACAGTTAAGCTCATTTGAAGATTAGACATAGATATAAATTCTCTCGTGAGTTTTCTGAAGAGGAAAACAAAAATCGATTAAAAAGGTGATGTCCTAGAAAACTATGCGTTTTCAACGACGATCCCTTCGATGATGTTTGCCACATCTTCACAGCGATCAGTCACTGTTTCGAGAATTTCGTAAATTGCTTTCAACTTGATCAAATTACGTACATCTGGTTCGTCACGGAACAACTTAGACATCGCTGCACGCATGACATGATCGGCATCAGATTCCAAACGATCGATTTCTTCGCAGATCGTCAAAATTTGGCGAGCGTTATCCATATTCGGCAACAACGCTACTGCCGCTTTTACTTTTTCCGAACATGCCAAACACAACTCTGCTAAGCGTTTTGCTTCAGGTGTAATTTCACGGATGTCGTATAAAGAGATTGTTTGTGCAGCGTCTTCCAACAGATCCAAGATATCATCCATTTTTGTAATTAATTTATGGATGTCGTCACGATCGAGTGGAGTGATGAAAGTCTTATGCAACAGTTCAATCGTGTTGTAAGTGACCACATCAGCTTGTTTTTCAACGCCTTCGATTGCATGTACACGAATTTCAAGATCATCGAAATTTGTCATCAATGCGACCATTTCCTTTGAACCTTTCACGCATAATTCTGCGTGTTGGTTAAAAAGATCAAAAAACTTGCCCTCTGTAGGCATTAATCGTCCGAACATGTTTATTTCCCTGAATTAGAAAATTTTTATAATTGCTCTCTCACTGTGTACACGCTGTGTGAGAGATCATCTGACTTAGTGGTAAAACAAAAAAACTACAAAAACTATTCGTTGTCACCGTATACGCTCAAGGAGCCAACGTAATTATCAAACTTCGTATATTCACCTAAGAAACTCAAACGCACGCTACCAATCGGGCCATTACGCTGCTTACCGATAATGATTTCCGCCGTACCTTTGTCGGGGGAGTCCGGGTTATAAACTTGGTCACGATAGATAAACAAGATAACGTCAGCATCCTGCTCAATAGCACCAGACTCACGCAAATCTGACATGACGGGACGTTTATTTGGGCGTTGCTCCAAGGAGCGATTTAGCTGCGATAAAGCGATCACCGGGCAACCCAGTTCTTTCGCCAAACCTTTCATGCTTCGTGAAATCTCAGAAATCTCTGTTGCGCGATTTTCGCCACCAGAATTACCTGCCATCAGCTGCAAGTAATCGATAATGATCAAACCAAGCTTGCCACATTGACGCGACAAACGACGTGAACGCGCACGAAGTTCAATCGAGCTCAATGCTGGAGTCTCATCGATGTAAAACTGTGCTTCATTCATTTTTTGGATAGCATGCGTCAAGCGCGGCCAGTCTTCGTCAATCAAACGGCCCGTACGCAAACGATGTTGATCGAGCTTACCCACCGAACCCAACATACGCATCGCTAACTGCGCGCCGCCCATCTCCATCGAAAACACTGCCACCGGCAAGCCGCTATCAATCGCTACGTTCTCACCAATGTTGATGGAGAACGCTGTCTTACCCATCGATGGACGACCAGCTACGATAATCAAATCGCCTGGCTGCAACCCAGAAGTCATGCGATCCAAATCGATAAAGCCAGTTGGCACACCTGTAATGTCACTCGTGTGGTCGCGATTATAGAGTTCATCGATACGCTCGACGACTTGTGTCAACAGTGGTTGAATCGCCTGGAAACCTTGAGCACCACGGGCGCCCTCTTCGGCAATTGCAAAGATCTTGGACTCGGCATCATCCAGCATTTGCTTGACTTCTTTACCTTGGGGATTTAGAGCTTGTCCGGCTATCTCATCGGCCACCGTAATCAATTT
>CANHZI010000064.1 GCA_947464955.1 Oxalobacteraceae bacterium | reverse complement strand
GTCGTTCCGTTTTCAGCGATGCGTAAAGCGCAAAGTGGTGAGAAGGCACATTTACGACAGAAGTAAATATATTTGGAATATAATTGAATCAAGTGCCATGTGCAATGTCAAACTTGATCTCTACCGTAAAGCATCGAATTGCATCGCGTGGTGTTGCGATAGAAGATGAGGGCGTCGATAAAGATTTGCAGATACTGAGTATCGATGCGCGCCTAAGCCAATAGAATAATAGAACAATAGAAAATCAGGAGAATATATGCCCCAATCTTTGAAGAAAACTCTCATCGCGACCGTAGTGACCAATGTCGTTTTGAATGGCGCGATGCTGTTCGGTGCTGGGGGGCTGACTGTTCAAGCCGCTCAAGCTGCTCAAGTCAGTAAAGTACAGACATCAAATGTGCTTGAAACCGCTAAAGCGACGAAGAAAAATAAGGCGACGACCGAATTCGAAGCGATCTATACCAAAGAGTGGCAATGGCGGCAAAATCAACTCGCCGATGATGAAGACAGCCCGCAAGACAAGATGATGCCAAAACTGCCTGTCGTCAGCAAAGCTATGCAAGATAAGCGGCTAGCGATGTGGCAAAAAACACTGACTCAGCTAGATGCCATCAAGCTGTCGGACCTCTCGGCTGAAGACCAAGTGAATTTTGCGGTTTATCGTAATCAAATTGAGTCGCTGTTTTTGGCGCAGAAATATAAGTTGTACGAACGCCCATTTAATGGCGACACGTCGTTCTGGGGTAATCTCGCTGACGTGGCTCGACGTGATTTGCGTAGCGAGAAAGACTATGAAAACTACCTCGGACAAATCGCAGATATCCCACGTTATTTTGCTGAGCATACGGAGAACATGCGCGCGGGTTTGAAGCGTGGTTTTTCTATGCCTAAGGTGAGCTTGAAAGGGCGTGACGCCTCGGTACTCTCAGTGCTCGAAGCAAAAAGCATTGAGGACAATGTTTATTTCACGCCATTGAAGAAAATGCCGTCTTCGATTTCAGCTGAAAAACAAACGGCGATGAAACTCGAGGCAAAGAAAATCATCGAGCAGAAAGTATTGCCTTCCTATGCAAACTTATTGAAGTTCTTGCGTGAAGAGTATTTTCCACATGCGCAAAATTCGACTGCGGCTTATGACCTGCCAGATGGTCGTGCATTTTATCAATCGCAAATTAAGATTTACACGACACTCGATCTGACACCCGAAGAAATTCACCAAATTGGCCTCGATGAAGTTGCCGGTATCCGTCGCGAGATGGATCAAGTAATGGCGGAATTAAAGTTTCAAGGAGGCTTGCCTGAGTTCCTCAAATACCTTCGTACTTCGCCAGAGTTTTATGCAAAGACACCGCAAGACTTGCTGAATCGCGCAGCTTGGTTTTCCAAGATGTTCGATGCGAAGGCGAGCAAGTATTTTGGATTATTGCCACGTCAGCGTTTCGCTATTATTCCCGTGCCCGATGATATTGCGCCGTTCTACACCAGTGGCCGAGGAGGTCCTGGCGTTTACCTCGTTAATACTTACGACTTACCGTCTCGCGCCCTGTATTCTTTGCCCGCGCTAACACTGCATGAATCGGCGCCTGGTCATGCGATGCAAATGTCTTTGGCTGCTGAGAATAAAAATCTGCCCGTATTCCGCCAAAACTCATATATCTCTGCCTATGGTGAAGGTTGGGCTTTGTATGCCGAACGCCTAGGTGTGGAGATGGGCATGTACACGACTGCGTATGAGCGTTTTGGTATGCTCAGTTATCAAATGTGGCGCGCTTGTCGATTAGTGGTGGATACCGGTATCCACGCCAAACGCTGGACGCGCGAGCAAGCACAACAGTATTTCCTCGATAACACGGCTTTGTCGGCGCATGAAATTGAAACTGAAGTGGATCGTTATATCACTTGGCCAGGTCAAGCAGACTCTTATTACCTAGGATCGATGTCAATTTGGAAGAATCGCCGTCGTGCTGAAGCTGCTCTGGGTGATCAGTTTGATCTAAGAGCCTTCCACGATGCTATTTTAGCTTTGGGGTCAGTGCCGCTCTCCGTGTTAGATGCGCGTATCGATCAGTTTATTGCTGACGGCAAAGCAAAGGCGACCAAGAAATAAGCGGCATCGAAGGCGAGATGGGGCAACTAAGAAATTAGAAAGAAACGAAAAAGAAGCTCAAAAAGAAGCTCAAAGGAAGCTCAAAGGAAGCTCAAAAGAACCTGCAGCATCTTTGATGTATTCGAACTTGGCCCCATTCGTCTTTTGTTAGACTCGGAAAAACCTAAACCGAATATCTGCTGAAAATAGTCTTACTTACATTTTTGTGATTTTTCTAGTAACAAAGTTGCAGTGAAATGAGGCAATGGAGGCTGGAAATGCCGCGCAAAAATGGAATTGGAGTACTAGCTGTGCTAGAATCCAAAGGTTTTTTGCAACGCCGCAGGAGCGGCTGTTATCGTAGAAGCTGCGATAACGCACGCAATTGTGGCTTTTTATCTCTGAAATGGCCGCCTCGGGCATGATGCCAATATCAACGTCCTTTTGTATTCTTGCTAGATCACTCTGGCAATTGACTTCACCGCTCTGCGTTCAGCAAGTAGCAGTGTCGTTTGGACGTGCTTGTTCAACGCTTGCTAGCCCCATTCTCTTGAGTGCAAATTCTCGCGCTTTGTTTTCCAGCTTTCAAACTTTATTGGTATGTCGTGCGACGACGTTTAGTCGACATGGCTCGCCATTAATGTTTGCGGTAGCTTCAAAACAAGTTCTGTATTGATTTCCCCCGGAAAGCAATTTGACGATGGCGCATCGTAGTAATCGATTTGTTTGTTTTTGTTTTACTTTTTAACTAATACCTCAGTGTCTGAAGGGAAGTCGTATGAAAATCCATGAGTATCAGGGTAAAGAAATCCTCCGTAAATTCGGAGTGACCGTACCGCGCGGTATCCCATGCATGTCCGTTGAAGAAGCAGTCAAAGCTGCTGAAACTTTAGGCGGTCCAGTATGGGTAGTCAAAGCACAAATTCACGCCGGTGGCCGTGGTAAAGGTGGTGGCGTTAAAGTTGCTAAATCCATGGAGCAAGTACGCGAATACGCTGATGCGATCATGGGCATGCAATTGGTCACACACCAAACTGGCCCAGAAGGTCAAAAAGTACGTCGCTTGTTGATCGAAGAAGGCGCGGACATCAAGAAAGAACTGTACGTCAGTATGGTCACTGACCGTATCAGCCAACGCGTGGTGTTGATGGCATCCTCCGAAGGCGGTATGGACATCGAAGAAGTCGCTGAAAAACACCCAGAATTGATTCACTCTATCGCGATCGACCCAACAGCTGGTTTGCAAGACGCTGAAGCAGATGATATCTCCCGTAAAATCGGTGTGCCAGAAGGCTCTATCGAAGACGCACGTGTTCAATTGAAAGGCTTGTACAAAGCTTTTATGGAAACAGATTGCTCTTTGGCTGAAATTAACCCATTGATCTTGACTGGTTCTGGCAAAGTGATCGCTCTCGATGCGAAATTTAACTTCGACGCGAACTCCTTGTTCCGTCAACCAGAGATCGTCGCCTACCGCGATTTGGACGAAGAAGATCCAGCTGAAATCGAAGCATCTAAATTTGACCTCGCTTATATCTCCCTCGACGGCAATATCGGTTGCTTGGTCAACGGTGCTGGCTTGGCGATGGCAACCATGGATACCATCAAATTGTTCGGCGGCGAGCCAGCTAACTTCCTCGACGTAGGTGGTGGCGCGACTGCAGAAAAAGTCACTGAAGCCTTCAAGATTATGTTGAAAAATCCAGGTCTGAAAGCGATCTTGGTCAACATCTTCGGCGGCATTATGCGTTGTGACGTAATTGCAGAAGGCGTGATTACAGCGTCTAAAGCAGTGTCCTTGCAAGTGCCTTTGGTTGTCCGCATGAAAGGTACAAACGAAGATATCGGTAAGAAAATGTTGGCTGACTCTGGTTTGCCGATTATTTCTGCAGACACGATGGAAGAAGCAGCGCAGAAAGTTGTTGCCGCTGCTGCTGCCCACGCTTAATTATCGCAAGGAATCACTATGTCCATCCTGATTAATAAAGACACTAAAGTCATCACCCAAGGTATCACTGGTAAAACTGGCCAGTTCCATACACGTATGTGCCGCGACTATGCAAACGGTAAAAACTGTTTCGTCGCTGGTGTAAATCCGAAGAAAGCTGGTGAAGATTTCGAAGGCATTCCAATTTACGCGAATGTTTCTGAAGCTAAAGCAGCTACTGGCGCAACAGTTTCCGTGATCTACGTTCCACCAGCAGGTGCAGCGGCTGCGATCTGGGAAGCGGTTGAAGCGGATCTCGATTTGGCGATCTGTATCACGGAAGGTATTCCTGTTCGTGACATGATGATGTTGAAAGACCGCATGGCAAAAGCTGGTAGCAAAACAAAATTGCTCGGCCCTAACTGCCCAGGTTTGATCACACCAGACGAAATTAAGATCGGCATTATGCCAGGTCATATTCACCGTAAAGGTCGTATTGGCGTGGTTTCCCGCTCTGGTACATTGACATACGAAGCAGTGGGTCAATTGACTGCACTCGGTTTGGGTCAATCTTCTGCGGTTGGTATCGGTGGCGATCCTATCAATGGTTTGAAACATATCGACGTCATGAAGATGTTCAACGATGATCCAGATACAGACGCTGTGATCATGATCGGTGAAATCGGTGGTCCAGATGAAGCGAATGCATCTTACTGGGTACGCGACAACATGAAGAAACCAGTGGTTGGTTTCATCGCTGGTGTGACTGCGCCTCCAGGCAAACGTATGGGCCATGCAGGTGCTTTGATTTCTGGTGGTGCTGATACTGCGCAAGCAAAATTGGACATCATGGAAGAATGCGGTATCAAAGCAACTAAGAACCCATCTGAAATGGCGCGTTTGTTGAAAGCAATGCTGTAATCCAATTTCGATTGGAATTGTAGGTTCAAGAAACAGGGGAGCATGGCTCCCCTGTTTCGTTTACGTCGTGATCACGGATTTGGGCCAAAACTTAAGACACGAATCGCTTGGGTCTCGTGCTTTTATCAACCACATTTCGACCTCCCGTTCAGATTTAGGCACGCCGAACAGATTGAGTTTACACACCTGACTTTAGTTAGGTTGCGCTATTGCAACATGATTTTTTGCAAATGCACGTCATAGATTCGCGCATTAATGTTAAGCTCAGGGGTAGTAGATAAATTGCTGCGAATTGACAATGCTAGCGCTAAAGGACTGCGTGTGGCGCTGTGCAAAATACGGGAGCTATATCGCTTCGATTCTTTAGAAAACGTTTGGAATACCTTCTTCTCATCGTAAATCAATGCCCTCACAAACCGTACTTGAATTCGCGAGTCATACCGATACAGGCCTTGTTAGAAGTCATAACGAGGATGCGATTGTGATTTGCCCAGAGGAAGGGCTATTGATCTTAGCTGATGGCATGGGTGGGTACAATGCGGGTGAAGTGGCGAGCCAAATGAGTGTCGATATCGTTGCGCGTCGCATCAAAGAAATGCGCAGTGCGACTTGGTTTCCGCATATGCCTTGGCAGTCATCAGTGCCGATGAAATGGATTAAGGACGCGGTGACCGAAGCGAATGCGCAGGTGATCGATCAAGCAAATCAAAATCCAGACAACTTTGGGATGGGAACGACGATTGTCGTTGCGCTCTGTTTCCTCGATCGCTTGGTAGTGGGGCACGTTGGTGACTCACGTGCTTATCGATTCCGTGAGAGCCATTTGGAATTGATTACACATGACCATTCTGTGCTTCAGTCACAAATTGATGCGGGTTTGATTACGCCTGCTGAAGCCCAATTCTCACCGATCAAAAATCTGATTACACGAGCCGTTGGTTCAAGTGACGATATCGACGTTGAAGTTCACGATCATGCGATGCAAGCGGGTGACATCTATATGTTGTGTTCAGATGGATTAACCGACATGCTAGATCATGTGCAAGTGCAATTGGTTCTACGTGAACTGGGAAATGATCTCGAAACCTGTTGTAAGACATTAGTATATTTGGCCAATCGTCAAGGCGGGCTAGACAACATTTCCGCGGTGTTGTTTCGTGTGAAAGAATTGCATGAGCGACGCTTTATGGAGTATATTTTTGCAAGTTAATAAACATTCCTTGAATAATAATTTTTAGTTTATTGGTGGATTTACTATGACGAAACTGGTCGTAAATTTCAATGGTCAGGTGCAGCGAGAAGTAAGAATTGACAAAGCACGATTGCATATAGGACGTCGTCCGAGCAACGATATTGTGTTAGACCACTTAGCTGTCAGTGGACGTCACGCCGCAATTGATACGACCAATGAGGGTTCGTTTATTCTTGATCTGGGAAGCACAAATGGCACCTCAGTCAACGGTCAACCGATCAAGAAGCACTTGTTGCAGGATGGAGATGTGATCGAACTTGGCAAGTATCGCCTGCAGTTTAAGCTAGAGGTCGATAACTATGTTCCAAGCCCCGAGGACATTACCAAGGTTGGCAAGATCAAAGTTATCACAGGGGCAAACGCCGGCAAAGAAATGACTTTGTCGAAGCCAGTTGTGACCTTGGGTAGCCCCGGAATTTTGGTAGTGTCAATCAAACGCGATGATTCAAACAGATTCTTTATATCGTTTGTTGAAGGCAAGACTTTTCCAAAAATCAACGAAGAGTCTATGGATGCACGCCCCAGAATTTTGCAGAGCGGTGATGTGATTGATTTGTCTGGGACGAAGATGGAGTTTTTACTCCAGTAAAATTCTTGTTAAGTAGTCTGGCCAGTTTGGACCGTCCAGACTACTTGATGTGTTTTAGTTGTTTGGGTTCTTAAACTTTAAGATTAAATTACGATTGAGGATAGTGGACTTTTGATGATCGTTCACGTTTCCTTTCGGTGTACTGTATTCCAACATGAGGTTATCATCGGTTGAAATCCAAACCGAGCGATCAACCCCAACGCCTTTGATGTACTGATCCACTTCGGCATTTGCAATCAAAATACTTTTCGGAATTTCTCCAATTTTTGCCAGGAAATGGTGCCTGATGGTGCCCAGCGTATCGGTGGTTTCAAGTTTTTCTATTGCTGATTGACTTGGAATACTCTTCGCCGGATCATTGGTTGCAATCAATATGCCTTGGAAGCCAACTTCATATAAAGTAACGTATTCGAACTCCTCGCGCAAAGTCGCAATCACAGTCAAGATATCGGTCGGACTCAAGTGATGTAATTGAACCCATTGTTGTAGTACCCCATCTTTCGCAAGTCGAGTTTTGATTAATTGGTAGAATTCTTTGTTGTACAGAGAAGATGCGCCAGAAAACCAGATTGAACTGATTTCGATACTCACCACATCATACAGACTTGATGGTGGCGACAGGAGTAGAAAGTTACGGCCATCTGTGACGTGTAACTTCACTTGATCGAGGTCAGTGACCCGATTGTTCACCTCACCAAAGTGTTTATTTGCGAGCTTTACTACGTCCCCGCTTAGTTCAGCAATATCTAGTTGCTTGAAGCCAGCATCATGAAATACACGGCTTGTAACACCTGTTCCATAGCCGATAACGAGAGCCTTGTCACGCTTTTCATGGTGCAGCAAAGGGGTAAATGCTAGTCCTATCTGTGCCTGCATTTCACTCTTCCAATCATTGTTTCCTTGGAATTTCCCATTGGTTAAAAGTGTTTTGAACGCTTGCCCATCTTGTTGCGTTACTGAAGTCAATCCACCATCAATACTCTCTGCATGCTCGATCACAGAGCCCCAATTTTGAGCCGTAAAATAGACGTTGGCGCCTGAGCTAAGCACAGCGTAGTCGAGTTTTGCTTGGAAAGCTGAAATAGAGCAGATCAATGCGACACCCGCCACAACGAAATCAAGTTTTTTCAATTTGGCTTTACAGATCACGATTATCGCCAAAGCCATTACTAGTGCGCTAGCGGCCAAGAGTTTTGAGGCATCAAATCCGCCGAGGACCGGCAAAATTACAAAACCGAACAACAAAACACCGACGATGTTTCCGAGTGTATTGATCGCCGCGCCAAAACCTAAGCGTCTAATTGCACCCTGCGCATCTTCACCGGTAAGTAAATCCATTGCTAATACATAGGCTGCGCCAATAAAGAAAGTCGGGGGAAACATAATTAAGGCGCAGATGCCACCACGTATTGCCTCTCTGGAGACGAAACTGCGGGCGGCGTGATACTCGCTATAGCTAGCGAAATACTGCGGAATTTCATTCCAGAACCATAGGCTCAATGCAATTGAAACAGAAAGGCCTAGGAAGCTCGCCGCCAACAAACGATGGCGTTCATTCGAGAATCTGCTAAGCGACCTACGTGCCGCTTCTCCACCAGCAGCTAAGCCGAGCAAGAAAGTTGAAAGCATCAAGCCAAAAGCGTAGACGCTGTTGCCCGCCACAATTGATAGCATGTGCACATAAATGACTTCAAGCCCAAGCGATAAAATTCCGCCAATCCCAAGAGCGAACAAAGAAGCGATCAGAATTGGCTTCGGTAAAGTACGGTCGTTGCTGGCTATCGAATCTTGTTTTGCTTCAATTGTAGATGCGAGGCGTTTACCTAGCTCTAGGGCTGCGAGCGCGACAAATAAATTTAGTAAAGCCGCGACTAAGGTTGTACGGCCAACTCCGATTGCTGGGATGATGGCATAACTCGTTAAGAGCGCGCCTGTTGCAGCACCTGCGGTATTCATAAAATACAAGAGGCCTATCTTATTCCCCAATCGTTGGCCAGGTGCTTCTAAAGCTTTCGCCAGTAATGGGAGAGTAATTCCCATGAGTACGGTCGGTATTAAGAGAACTGTGGCTCCAAGAATGACCCTTAGGGGTAATAAGAAAGCTGCGTCTGCTGGGTATCCCGTAGCGAGACTGATATAGATCCCTTGGACTAAATCAAAAAGACTTGGTGTTAACACGCAGTATGCAGCAATACCACCTTCGACGATTGCGTAGCTACGAATCGGATGTTTAGTTCGTTGCGCAAGCTTGCCACCAATAAGCGAACCAATGGCCATGCCACCAAGGAAAGTCGCGAGAACAGTCAGTGTTGCGGTTGATGTGCTACCGAAGACCAAAGCAAGTTTTTTTGCGAATAAGACTTGGTAGATGAGTGCTGCTGCGCCAGATGCGAAAAACATGAGTGCGATTTTTCGTTCCAAGGTTTTTTCGTCGGATGCTACTACGGACTTCTGAATACTGGTGTCATTAGAATCAAGATCAAGTGTTTGAAGTTGTGCAAAAGCTTTGAGCCATATCGTTTGTTTTAACACGACGATCGCAGTTGAGACGAGCACAAAATAGCCAAACCAAAGGTGAGTTTGAGTCCAGCCCACCATAGTTTTCAAAATGATGGTCCATAAAAACCAAGTAAGAAAACCGAGTGCTACCGTAAGGTATTTTTCCGAATTTCTCCAAGAAATATTGATTGTCGAAGCCGCGATTGCCGCTAATACGAAAGGAACGGCAACAATAAGATCCACCACATAGTGCTCTCCCATGCAGATCGTTGCAATGGCTGTCAATACTGTCATTGAGATTACGATGGTTCTGGACCACCACTTTGTGTGACTCGACCACCACAATATCGACGCCGCAAGCATCCAACCGAAGTGCATTGAGGGCATGCCGTTTCTCGGAGCGATAGCGGACATTGTCATCTTCAACGGTATGGCAGTAGGGTTAGCGATTGCATCAACATAAGAAATGGCGCCATTGAAGACGTATGCGGGTCCTGTGATGGGAAAGAAGTTGTAAGCAATCATGGCACATGTCGTGAGTACAACCCACGTTAACATTCCAGATGCCGTATGTGCTGGGCGTTTTTTCAAATGTAAAAGCGCGACAGCCAAGAAAACCAAGGGGGCAAACCGATAGCACTGTTGAGCGAGAAAAACTATCCCAGGAATTTCGGCACAAATAGAAATTAGCTGCTTTGTTATGTTTAATCCCAATGCTCCATCCCAATGTAACGCATATAAATCGTATGTCATTGGGTGAAGTGAGATAGTGAGCTCTAAGGCTGAATAAGGAACTCCGGTGAAAAGAAGGGATAAAAATAAGACGTAACGTAAGCGGGTCTCAAAAACAGGGTCTTCATTCCTACCGCTAAAGTTTGTACATCTAAGAATAAGACTACACAGTGCTGGTAGCGCCATACCACCAGAAATTAGCATGATAAGGCTGTGCTCATTTGCCCCACCTATTGAAAAGCTAATCGTCTTGTCGAGTGCCAAGTAAAAAATTGTTGTGCAAATCGGCCAGCTAATTATGACTGCCCATCGGTGGGCTCGGCAAGGCTGGCTTCCCCAAAAAATCATGTTAACCAGAAGGCTGTAACCAACCAAGGCCGCATAAATCGTCGCTGCATTTAGACTTGCGATTGGGCTTAGGATTTCTCGAAAAACCCAAGGATTTAAATCTAGTGCTGATGTAAGCATTAGAAAGCCTGCACAAGCAATGAAGATTTGCGTTGCTAGTTTTAGGTCGCGAAGTTCTGAATTTTTGATCATTATGAAATTTCTGGCGAGTGCGAAGGATAGACTGTATCAAAATTGGTGTTACTCGGGCGCTGTATTTTGCTTATACGATTGAAATCCGACATGGTGTTGGACTTCCCTATAAACAGCAAAAAAAATGGCCTCGATCGGAGGCCATTTCTTTGATTCTTAGCAGATTACTTGCAACTTGCGGGGCGATAGGCCTTATCGATTGTGCCACCGCAAGCCCAGCTGAGTACGTTTCCGTTGATGCTTGGTGTGAGTGTGATGGTACTCGTGTTGATTTTCGTTTCACCTTGAGCAAATGCGGTGACAGTACCACTTGCATGACTAATGCTTGCAACATAAGTGGAACTATGCGTTGCTGGGACATCGGTCATTGCTGGCCAAGTACCTTTGACGGTCCACCATTCAACTAAATTAGATTTGACGCCAGTTGCAGCCAGAATGACTTCAGAAACTTTAGCGCGCACGGTGTAATCCTTGTAGGCTGGCAATGCCACCGCAGCCAAAATGCCGATGATCGCGACTACTATCATTAATTCAATTAAGGTAAAACCAGTTTGTGCTAGGTGTTTGAGGCGGGCAAATTGCATGAGAACTCCAAGGTGGGTGAATGACTGTTAACTGGTATGCATAGATCGTGCCAGCATTGATTTTTGAAGTTAAAGTTGCCGTACGGATCCTTTAGCTCTAGAAGTCTTCTTTCGCGAGAACGTTTATGCCCTTGGAGCTACCAAAATATTTGGCAACTGGTGCTATCGATTGTTGATGGGAAGCAGCACTTAGATGATGTTGGCGTACTCACGGGTGTTGCATCCCTTTGCCTCAGGCGAAAAAAAAGACCTCCGGGGAGGCCTTTCTTCTCAAATTGCGCAAATGAATTATTTGCAGCTTGCTGGGCGGTATGCTTTGTCGATAGTACCACCGCAAGCCCAGCTCACTGTGTCGCCATTCAAGGATGGTGTCAAAGTGATTGTGCTACCGCTGATTTTTGCTTCTGCGGCAGAAGCATATGCTGTAACTGTGCCAGATGCATGAGAAATACTAGAGACATATGTGGATGTATGTGCTGCTGGAACGTCAGCCATAGCAGGCCATGCGCCTTTGATGTTATACCATTCTGCAACATTATTCTTTGCGGCGGTCGCAGCCAAAACAACTTCAGAAACCTTCGCACGTACTGTGTAGTCTTTGTATGCTGGCAAAGCAACTGCTGCCAAGATACCGATAATCGCTACCACGATCATCAATTCGATCAATGTAAAACCTTTTTGTACTTGCTTAGAAATAGATGTCAATTTCATTTTGAAACTCCTTGAGTTGAACAATAGGGATACCACATCTCGGATAAAGCAGGTTTTGTGCCAGATTTTATGTGAGGCGAATCTATGGTGAATAAGTTTAAAAAATGGCTATAGGTAGTGCAAATGGTTTGAAATCTTCTTCATTTAGCTCGATATGATTTCGCTCATTTTGAAGTCGACTCAAAAGTCATCATTATTCCAAGACATGGCACCATCGAGCGTCTCTGCATTGTCCTTTGAGCACTGTGGACTCATGAATTTGGGCTAACTCGCCTCTAACAATGTTTGGGGAAAAACAAAAAAGCCGTTCAGTTTTTACTGAACGGCATTCTTGGCAAAGAAAACGCGATGCGTTTAAAGTTGTATTATTTGCAGCTAGCTGGACGATAGGCCTTATCGATCGTACCGCCGCAAGTCCAGCTCACGGTATCACCGTTGATCGATGGCTCTAAAGTGATGGTACTACCGCTGATTTTTGCTTCTGCGGCAGAAGCATATGCTGTAACTGTGCCAGATGCATGAGAAATACTTGCAACGTATGTAGATGTATGTGCTGCTGGAACGTCAGCCATAGCAGGCCATGCGCCCTTAATGTTATACCATTCTGCAACATTGTTCTTTGCGGCAGTCGCAGCCAAAACAACTTCAGAAACCTTTGCGCGCACGGTATAGTCTTTGTATGCTGGCAAAGCAACTGCTGCCAAGATACCGATAATCGCTACCACGATCATCAATTCGATCAATGTAAAGCCCTTTTGCATTTGCTTAGAGGCGGATGCTAATGTCATTTAAAACTCCTTGAGTTGAACTTTTTGGGGGAACTACAAGCCTGAACTAGTTAGGCTCGTTGGCATTTTAACTTGTAGTTGTGTTTCTTTCAATTAATTTTCGACTTGAATATACAAATTGCACGCCTGTGTATTTTGATTATTGAAAAGACATCAAACACTAGCATCTCAGTCGGCGCAATTGAATTATTAAAAAATCATATTTAAACAAAATTAGTAAAATTCAAGTGTGACTGTCAAATTTTGTCAGTGTTGGTTGTGGTTGACACTAATTGGCAGTTGGCGCTGCCAATTTTTCTAAGTGGTGAAAAAAATGATCACATGGTGAACTTGTAAAGAGTGCATGATTGATCGTTTGGCTTGCTTTAATTTAAGATCTAACTTGTGCCGACATGGTCGGTGTGCTTAATAGACTTTGAGAAAGGAAGGGAAAAATGAACATGTCATTGTGGAAAGCCAAATTACGTGCTTCTACCTTGCATATTTGCATCTCATTATTGGTCGCGACCATAATAGGCATAATTGTTTTTTTTGTATGGTATCCAAGTCCATTTGGATTTGCCGGTGGCGGTCTGAAATTATTCCTGCTAGTTAGCATTATTGATTTGATATTGGGCCCTGTACTGACCTTTGTGGTGTTTAATCCGCTGAAAAAACGTTCGCTGATGTTGCTGGACTTTTCGGTGATTGCTGCATTACAGCTTTCTGCCTTGGTGTATGGAGTTAGCGTGGTGTATGTCGGGCGCCCTGTTGCGGTCGTGTTTGAAGGAAATCGGTTTCGTGTAGTCAGAGCTTCCGATGTCGCTGAGAAAGAATTGATGAAGGCCAAAGACGGTTTCCGCGAATTATCAATGTCTGGCCCTAAACTACTAGGAACTCGACCTGTGACTGATGCCGAGCAGTCTGAAACATTAGACCGCGCCATGAAAGGTGAAGATATTGGCATGCGCCCGGAATTTTGGGTCGACTATAAAGAGTGCCAAGAGCGAGCCAAATTAGAATTGCGTAGCATTGATATTCTTTTGAAGCGCTTTCCCGATCAAAAGTCAGAGCTCGATGCGATCGCGAGCCGTGCCGGGGTTCGTACCGAACAACTTGGTTTCTTGCCTGCGATTGCCAACACCAGTATGTTTTCAATTTTGATTCGAAAAGACGATGGAAGTTTTGTCGGGTATATCTTATTAGATGGAACGGGTTGATCCGCTTGGCTTAGATTAGTCTCTTTTCTGGGTGAGTTTGAATCGATTCCAAGCTCCCAATTAAATTCGCTTGATGCCGCAGCTATCTACTATACTGCGGCATTCGTTTTATTCTCTGTAGCCGATATTCATGCGTATTCCTGAACTCGCCCGTTTTCATGTACAAGTTGCTGGGCTTTTGCTTGGGCTTGGTGTGCTGGCCGCCAACCTCATTCCTATTCATGTCCATCCATTTCGTACTTTTTACAATGAGTTGGCGATCGTCATTGCTATCTTGCTTTGTGTTCTATTTGAGGCGCGAACCAATAGAGCGCGGTTCGATATACCTCGGGTAGCCTTGGTTCCTGCGGCGCTGGCTATTTTCATTGTTTTGCAATGTGCGGTGGGCATGGTGGAGTCGCAACGTGTGATTTTCCCGCTTCTTTATTTGACGTTGGCAACCTTGAGCATCATTTGGGGCGCACGCGTGGCGGAGGATGAAAATAAGCTCAATACGACACTCTATTATTTCGCAATATGCCACTCGATTGCCGCTTTGCTGTCAGTGGGTATGGAAGTCGTACAGGTGTACGGTTTAGATTGGCGCCCTTGGGTGATGTATGTCGCTGCAGGACAGACTAATGTTCGACCAATTGCAAACGTTGCCCAGCCAAATCAACTGGCATTGTTGCTTTGTTTTGGATTGGCCTCACTATGGTGGTTATTTCAGCAACGCAAGTTGCATGGCGCACTGGTCTTCATTTTCGCTTGGGTCTTGGTGTCTGGTATTGTTTTGACGCAGTCGAGGATCGCTTGGTTAATTTTGCCCATGTTTGCAATCTGCTTGGCTACTCGCTTCGTTGGCAGTCGAAAAACACCGATCGCTGCCTTATTCATTTTGTTGCTTTGGTATTGGTTATTTTTATTAAATTTGCCGATAGTATCTGATGCCCTGGGCTTTAGTGGCGGGTCTGCCTTTGAGCGCTTGGGCGGGCGGTCTGAGCGAACTGTTCTTGCACAACAGGCATTACGGATGATTTCAGAACATCCGATGATGGGCATTGGTTGGTTCAGATTTAGCGAGGAGCAGGTCAATTTAGGACGTTTCTTTTCGCCGACGATTTACGCCGAGCATTCACATAATTTGATTCTCAATATTGCCGCAGAATTGGGCTTGCCAGTGGCGCTATTCTTTATCGCCTCGCTCAGTTTCTGGCTTTGGAAAGTATTGTCGAAGCGATCAATGAGAGCCCGTGATGAAATTGGATTTGGGCTGTTGTTTGTGATTGCAGTAGCAGTGCATAGTATGGTCGAATTTCCTCTTTGGTATGCCTATGTACTGTTGCCGCTCGGTTTTATCGTCGGTGTGATGCATCGTGCTCGCTTTAATGCGACATCCTTGCAAACAACTTTTTCTTTCATGTCACTAGCATCCGTGATTGGATTAATTTTAAGCGTGTTTATCGTTGTTGATTTTCATCGGGTGGTCGATGGTTTTACCGAGTTTCGTCGTCTACAAAGTGGACAGCGTATGGATGAGAGTAAGATCGAAATGCCTCGCATTAGTCTGTTTCGCGACTACTACGATTACTTTACGACCATGCAATTGGTGCCGCGTGAGGGCATGGAGTTAGAGGATATTCAGTTTATCGAGGGGCAGAGTCGCCGGTTTGGATTTGTCCACATCCTTAATAAGCTGGCTGAAACTTACGCTCTTAACGGCGAGTTAGAAAAAGCGCGCGCTATGATGTTGACAATTCATCGTCTACATCCATTTTATTACGCGGAATATTATGACTACTGGAGCAAATTAGCGCTTTCTGATAAGCGTTATGCCCAAGTATTCGCGAGCATGCCGGCACGTGATACTGGCAATAAATGATGTCCGAAGAAACTACGCATCGTTTATGATGTGAGTTAGTTTAGGTCTGAAATCAACTTTACATTGGGTTTGTTATGGTATTTACATGGTTCGATGCATCGCAAGCAAAACAATTCGCCAACGAGGTGGCCGATTTTTTGATCGAAAAGATGCCTAAGGATGCACCAAACAAAAAGGATAATCAGCTCAAAAAGAGAGCAGACGTTATCGCGATTGTGCTTTGGAAGGTGGATGAGTTTAAGAATGCCAATAAGCTCAACATTTACAAGAAAGCTCAATTCGGTACTGTGTTGAAGTTTCGTTTGGCAGAGGCAGGATTTGAATCTGATTTCGTCGATGAAATTACTCACGTCGTCCTGACTAGCCTTTGAGATTGCGCTGCTTATGTTGAAATCTTTGTTGAGTCTTTTTCGTGGTTCGCCAGCAGATAGTGGCGATCCTGAGACGGTTCGAACTCAAAAGCATATTGTCACCGATCAAAGCCCGCAGCAGTTGTTTGAGCAAGCGGGCAATCTTTTTGATCGAGGAGACAGTGTCACTGCACTTGATCAATATCTCCAAACAGTGAAGCTCGATCCGTCTTTCTATAAAGCGCATGTGATGGCTGGCTTTATTTACAAGGATCGCGGCAATTTGTCCCAAGCTAAGCAACACTTGCAGACGGCGATTAAAATCGTTCCGCATTTGGCGGATGCCCATTATTTATTGGGCGCGATTGCAGCGATTGAGAATCAAGAAGAGTTAATGCGATCGCACTTTGCGGCATCACTTGCACACGATCCTCAACAAGAGCAGATTTATCGTGAGTTTTCTTTCGCCGAGTTTCAGCTGGGACGTCCATTGGAAGCGATTGCAATCGCTCAGCAAGGACTAACTTACTTTCCTGAGAACCTGCCCTTGTTGCAATATCTTGGCAATTTCTATTTGTATAGTAAGCATTATGAGGAGGCATCCCAGACCTATCGTAAGGCTTTGCAGCAGGAGCCGAATTCCGTTGATTTACTGTACAACTTAGCGATTTGCTGCACCATTCTTTTGCGATACGCCGAAGGCCAAGAGGCTTTGCAAAAAATTTTGGCGATTGATCCTAATCATGTGATGGCACATTTCGAGCGCGGAATTTTGTTATTGCAACAGGGTGATTATGCGCAGGGCTGGAAGGACTTCGAATGGCGCTGGTCCACCCCACATCTCAAGCAAGTCAAATTTAAGACTACCCAAGCAAAATGGGACGGGTCTCAAGATCTGAACGGTAAGACAATTTTGATCTTATCGGAGCAGGGCTATGGTGACACAATTCAATTTTGTCGCTTTATTCCGCAGCTAAAATCGCGGGGCGCCATCGTTCATTTCGTGGTGCTCAAACCCTTGATTGAATTGATGCAGCAAGTGCCGGGCGTTGATCGATTGTTCGATGAGCAAGAGGCATTACCTCCTTACGATTATTATTGCGAATTGATGAGTCTGCCTTTCGCTTTGCAAAGTACTTTAGAAAACCTGCCAGCGCCGGATCACTATTTGTCGGCGCCTGTAGCAAGTGTGCAAGCTTGGCAAACTCGATTTGATGATTCGCGAAGCCGACGAGTAGGAATCGTGTGGAGTGGAAATCCTTCGCATACGAATAATCATCTGCGCTCAATTCCACTTGAAATTATTCAACCCTTGTTCTCGCAAGAATTTGAGTTTGTTGTGCTACAAAAAGAATTGTCCGGCGATGAAAGACGATTGATACAGCAGTATCCAAACCTCAAGTTTTTTGGTGAGCAAGTCGGTGGGTTTGCTGATACCGCCGCTTTGATTGAATTGGTCGACGTAGTAATTACAGTCGATACTTCAGTGGCGCACCTTGCCGGCGCGATGGGTAAAAAAACCTGGGTGCTCGTTTCTCATCATTCTGATTGGCGTTGGCTATTGGAAAGAGAAGATAGTCCTTGGTATCCGTCGGTACGTTTATTCCGTCAACAATACGGCGAGTCTTGGGCGGTAGTCGTTGATAAGCTTGCCCAGCAATTGCTCGTGCTGGAGCAAGACTAGTCCGTATTGAGTGGATCGGCTGGGATCAGGCATCGATCTCGGCCACCCATTCTCCTGATTTTCCACCACGTTTCTCTAGTACTCGAATATCACTCATCACCATACCTCGGTCAATCGCTTTACACATATCGTAAATCGTAAGAAGTGCAATCTGTACTGCAGTGAGCGCTTCCATTTCTACACCGGTTGGGCCGCGAGTTTCTACTTGCGCCGTACATTCAACGCTGCGTTCGGACGCCAAGATATCGAAGTTGACAGCGACCCGCGTTAACGCCAACGGATGGCATAGAGGGATCAAGTCGCTAGTGCGTTTCGCGCCCATGATTGCTGCGATGCGAGCAATCCCGAGTACGTCACCTTTTTTGGCGTTGCCTTGAGTGATCACATCGAGTGTGGCTGCTTGCATGCGTATTTTCCCTTTGGCGACAGCGACACGATGCGTATTCTCTTTACCGCCTACATCGACCATATGGGCTTGTCCGCTTTCGTCGAAGTGGGTCAAGCTATCGCCTGCTGTTGAACCTGTCGGAGATTTGGTGGTCATAGATGAACAAATAAATTGATTGTGAGTTAAGATAAGCAATCAAGGAGCTCGCCTTTGATTTACTTGTTGTATTTGATTGTTGCAATATTTTTGTGATCATATCACCGTGAAAAAAGAATTTCTGTCTTTTCGTAAAAACTTGATCCAGCTCATGATAGCGAGCGGTTTTGGTTTGGGTTTGTTTCCGATGACAGTAGCTGCACAAGCGCAAAAATTACCAACTTTAGGTGATGCTGCTCGTGCCGATCTGTCGCCTGTGTTGGAGCGCAAGTTGGGCGAACAAGTCATGACCAGTGTGCGGCGTGATCCTGATTTTCTCAATGACGGTCCCGTCTCTGAATACCTGACTAAACTCGGCAATAGTTTGCTCGATAAGCGTCCCGACGCCCGCGGAGAAGAGCTGTACGACTTTGAGTTTTTCGCGGTACGCGATCCCGTACTCAATGCCTTTGCTTTCCCTGGTGGCTTTATCGGCTTCCACTCTGGTCTATTGCTCGCTGCACAAAGTGAATCGGAATTGGCCTCAGTCATGGGGCATGAAATTGGACACGTTTCACAACGCCATATCGCGCGCATGATCGGGCAGCAAAAGCAGGATGTATTGATTCCTTTAGCAGCGATCCTGTTGGCCGCCTTGGCGGCGAAGTCGAGCCCAGATGCCGCAATGGCGATGGTGGTCGGCGGTCAAGGTCTGACGATACAAAGGCAGCTCAGTTTTAGTCGTGATGCGGAACGCGAAGCAGATCGTATTGGTTTTCAGATTTTGAAAGATGGCGGTTTTGATACCTCGGGTATGTATGCTTTTTTCGGCCGCATGCAACATGCTTCTCGTAATTACACCGATAACGGTTTGTCGTATTTGCGGAGTCACCCATTGACGACGGAACGCATGGCCGATATTCAAGGGCGCCTATATGGTGAGCGTTATCGCCAACGCGTGGATGGCCTCGATTTCTACCTGATGCAAGCGCGAGTGCGGGTGCTGCAAGATAGTAAGGCGCAAGGATTGATTGATGCCAAAGTCGCGTTTGATAATCAAATTCAAAATGGTAATGAAGAGAGCCGTTTAAGTGGAAAGTATGGCTTGGCATTTGTCGCCTACAAGAAAGCCGATTTTAAACAAGCTGAAACGATTTTGAATGATCTGGTGAGAGAGATTGAGCAAAATCCGAAACAGAAGAAGTGGTTGAAAGAGATTAGTGCCTTTGCCAGTTTGGCGATTGATATTGAAA
Organism: Oxalobacteraceae bacterium; assembly: GCA_947464955.1. Taxonomy (GTDB): domain Bacteria; phylum Pseudomonadota; class Gammaproteobacteria; order Burkholderiales; family Burkholderiaceae_D; genus Undibacterium. The sequence goes on along the minus strand of CANHZI010000064.1, from coordinate 5,695 downwards.
TGGGATTGAAGCGTGTAGATCAGGCTGTGGCAAAAGCGAAAGCAGCTGTGCGCGACCTACCATTGGCACGCGGTATGGTCTATCAATATGCCGATGTCTTGATCGAAGCCAAACACTACGAAGAGGTAGAGGGTTTCTTGCGCGATCAAATTTCTTTGTATCGTCGAGATGCTCGTCTGCAGCATGAATTAGCAAAGGCATACGCTGCGCAGAAGAAAGAGGCGCTACAGCATATTGCTTTGGCCGAGGCCTATATGCTGGAGGGGGCGGTACCCGGTGCTTTGCAACAGTTGGAAATTGCACGCACAGCGAAAGATGTGAAGTACTACGACCTCTCTGTTATTGATGCCAAAGAGCGCGAATGGAAAGAGCGCTATAAGGAAGAGATTGAAGCTGAGAAGAAACGTGGTGATTCGCGTTCGAATTGGAGTGTGCAAACGCAGCGCTTGGATGGCAACTCCTCAGATTTGATGCGCACCAAACCAGAATCGAGAATAGACTCTCGCCCTCAAGGCTTGCCGTCAACAGTGTCTAAGCGTGGTCTAGATTGATAGCCATTTTCTTGCATCAACTGGGCGAGGGTGCAAAGTTGCACCGGTATTGCAGTATCGCGCCACTGTAAACTGAGTATGCCCTCGCAATGGCCAGTGTCGATGATGGTACATAGTTGATCATCGGTGATGCTGGTGCCGTCTTTGCGAAGTAAGGCAATGGTGTCGATTAAATCTCTATCGTCAACCTGTGCTAATCGATCGCCAGCTTGGACTACGATACTACCGTCTTGTAGCAAGTAGACTTTCGTCGGCAGGGCGATGATTTCGCCTGTATGCAGGCGCCATTCCTGAGTGGGTAAGAGTTGGGTGATGTAGGGAGTCGTTTCCAAATCCACATAGACTTTTTGCGGGCCGTTTTGAAAGTGCCAGCGGCCTTCGTCGTCGACCCCATAATTGCGATTGATGAATTGCTGTAGTGCCGGATTGCGGATGGTATCGCCCGCCAAATTTAAAGCTTGTGCGCGTTCATCCCGCATACGCCAATTGCCACGTGCGTCTAGGGCAAGCCAGGCATAGCAGTGGGGCACCTTGGGCCATTTGGCCATGGCTGCTTTGACAATCTCATCCATGTTGATCGAAATGTGTGAGCAAGCGTTGTGGCAGCCAAGTCAGTTTTCCGGGGAAGGGACTCTGCGCGAAACCAACATGACCACCATGTTCAGGAAATTCTAACTGTACTGCAGCTGCAGCGCTTTGGGGTAGAAATCGCTCTGGTAAAAACGGGTCATTTTTCGCATTGAGTACCAAAGTCGGCACGCAGATGTCGTTCAAGACTAAACGTGCGCTGGCACGATGCCAATAGTCGTGGACATCACGATAGCCATGTAAGGGTGCCGTAACTACATTGTCGAACTCAAATAAGTTCTTAGCCCTGAGCATTGTCGCTTTATCGAAAAGGCCTGGAAATTGTTCTAACTTCGCGAGGCATTTGGGCTTTAAAGTTTGTAGAAACTTTTGGGTGTAGACCCAGTTGAATCCGCGAGACAAAGTCGCACCACTATTTGTGAGATCGAGCGGAGCCGACACCGCGCAAGCGGCATCAACGATACCTGCGGATTGCTGTGACTCGCCTAGCCAACGGAGTAGAGCATTGCCGCCAAGCGAAACGCCAGCGGCATAGAATTTCGCTTGCGGATGTTGTGCTTTAAATTCTTGATGTAGGCGACGCAAAATCCAATTGATTTCTTGCGAATCGCCTGAATGATAAAAACGTGGTGCTTGATTTGCTGTGCCTGAACAGCCACGGAAATGCGGAACAACCCCGTGCCAGCCACGTTCTTTGATGGCAGCCATCGTAGCGCGTGCATAGTGACTATCGCTCGAGCCTTCCAAACCATGGAACAGCACCAACATCGGTTTACCTGCTTCGCCATCGATGAAGTCGAGGTCGATAAAATCATTGTCAGGCGTGGTCCAACGCTGGCGTCGGAATTGCAAACTCGGTTTGCGCATAAAGAGTGCTGGCACGATGGTTTGCAAATGGCCGCCAGGTAACCAGCTTGGTGAAATGTATTTCATGAATCCGTATTAGTGCAGCACGCTGGCTTTGAACAGATCAAGCGGAGCCTTACCTGCTGCGACCGAAGCGTGGTGGGTAGCAATGCGCCATCCTTTGGGTGTTTTGATATACACATTGGTGGCAATAATATGCACGTCTTGTGCAGGTTCTGTGCCGCTGTGAAAGGTTTCAATCACACTGTGCACCGCTGTCAGCATATTGTGGATGGCATGCAGCTGCGTGGTGTGGATATGTACGCTACCATTCTCAAAGATGGTTTCCCACGAGGCGCGAATTTCAGCGTGGCCTATTAGGCGAGCAGAGTTGGGGTGAACGCAGACAATTTCTTCATCGTCTGCCCAGAGTGCCATTAAACCCTCGATATCACCGCGGGAGATCGCATCATAAAATGCGACCTCGAGTTCGTCGGCACTTCCGTTAAACTGTTTTTTTGCAGGCATAGAATTCCGACGAAATGAAGAGAGCTAATCTTAGTGACCCTTGATGACAGTCCCTGGCGCAAGGGTGTAAGTAGTGCCGCAGTAAGAGCAAGTGGCGCTGCCGCCGTGTGACAAATCCAGAAATACTTTCGGATGTGAAGACCACAAAGGCATCGCTGGGTTAGGGCAATGTGCTGGTAAGTCTTTCGCTTGCAGTTCGACAGGAGCGGCGCTTGGCTTCGCTGACATGTTGTTCTCCTTCATGGGAAAAATGAGTGGGTAGTGAATCGAGTCAATCCAAACCATCGACCTGCTATAAGTTTGCTCGAACACAAAGATGATCGCAATTTTAGCGGATTCTGCTGTGCTTGAGGAGAAGGCGTGCACAAGGTGGCTCTCAAAGATGCTGAGTGTGGACGCGTTCAGGGCTCAAGAAACACAAGCCATCGTCGTCAAACACGGGCAAGTGCGGCGAAAGCCGTTACAATAGCGCTTTCATGCTTCAGTGCCCTTTTGCTCGCGTCCCCACGTAATCCTGCCCATGTTATTCAATTGGAAATCCCCTGCTTTTATCGAAGGAGCTCGTATGAGCGCTCCGTCGCAGTTTGGTATGGGAGCGTGGGGCTTGGTGGTTGGCGTAGCCATGATTAAGGCGGGCTTGACTCTGACGCAAGCCTTAGGAATGACACTTCTGGTATTCGCGGGCTCTGCGCAATTGGCGGCTTTGCCCTTGATGGCGGCACATGCGCCAGTCTGGGTCATTTTTGTGACGGCCTTGATCGTCAACCTGCGTTTCTTGATTATGTCGGCCTTGATTGCGCCACGATTCGCTCATCTACATTGGTTTAAGCGTACCGTTTTGGGCTTTTTTACTGGCGATATTACGGTGGCATTGTTTATGAACCGTTTCCCACACATGTGGAATTCAGCAGCAGAGGAGGGAGAGCAGCGTGATTTTCTCAAAGGCTTAGTCGTGCCAAATTGGTTCGTGTGGCAAATCACCTCGATTATTGGCATTTTGCTAGGGAGCCAAGTACCAACGCATTGGGGATTAGGGTTCGCAGGCACCTTGGCTATCTTATGTGTGATGTTGCCTTTGGTTCAAAATCGTCCTGCAGTGGGTGGGGTCGTTCTCGCCAGTGTGGTGGCGGTGCTGGCGCATGCCTTACCGTATAAACTCGGTCTATTGTTGGCGGTTATTGTGGGTATGGGTTTCGCCATGTGGCTCGAAGAACATTTTGATACAGGAGCTGAAGCGGCAAATGCAGATCAGGCAGGCCAAGGAGATCAAACATGAGTGATCTCGAAGTGTGGTTGGTGATTATTTTTTTGACAATTGCGACGGTGATTGATCGTAGCGCTTTTTGGGTAGTTGGGCACCATATCAATTTACCAAAACGAGTACAAGAGGCCTTGCGCTATGCACCGGCATGCGCCTTGGCGGCGATTATTGTGCCCGATTTATTTGTGAATGGTGAACAAATTGATATCTCAATTACCAATCCAAAGATGATTGCTGGTATTCTCGCGACCCTGTTTTTCCTATGGCGCCGTAATATGTTAATGACCATCGTTTTGGGAATGAGTGTGTTTACTGCAGCCAGACTTTGGATTTCTTAGTTTTTACCCAAACAATCCCATCTCAAACCGCCGATTTCACATAAAAATCCGTGAAATCGCCCCGCTGTTTGGTAAAATACGCGATTACGGGAAATTTGCTGGAGTTGCTTAAAAGGCATGAAAGGCGAAATTTTCGGCGTCCACAGCAAGCACTGTGCGCAAGCTTCACGATGTAGCAAATTAAGCAAATCCTCCATACTTTTACGGTCCTGAACATGCAATTTAATCGCTTGAGCGATCTCATCGCTGCTAATCAACTTCAAGGTCAACGTGTATTCATTCGTGCCGACCTCAACGTGCCGCAAGATGACGCTGGCAATATCACCGAAGATACACGCATTCGCGCTTCCGTTCCAGCCATTCAACAAGCATTGAAAGCTGGCGCTGCCGTGATGGTGACATCGCACTTAGGTCGCCCAACAGAAGGTGAATTCAAAGCGGAAGATTCTTTGGCGCCAGTTGCAAAACGTTTGTCTGAACTTTTAGGCGTGAATGTCGAATTAAAACAAAACTGGGTTGACGGCGTTGAAGTCGCTGCTGGTCAAGTGGTATTACTCGAAAACTGCCGAGTCAACAAAGGTGAAAAGAAAAATGACGACGCTCTGGCGCAGAAGATGGCGAATCTGTGCGACGTCTATGTCAATGACGCATTCGGTACAGCACACCGCGCAGAAGCGACCACACACGGTATCGCGAAATATGCAAAGGTCGTTTGCGCGGGCCCATTGTTGTCTGCAGAGCTTGACGCCCTGGGGAAAGCGCTTGGTCATCCAGCTCGACCATTGGTTGCTATCGTCGCTGGCTCAAAAGTGTCGAGCAAACTGACGATTTTGAAGTCTTTAGCAGAGAAAGTAGACCAATTAATCGTTGGCGGTGGTATCGCCAATACTTTTATGTTGGCTGCTGGTTTGAAAATTGGTAAGTCCTTAGCAGAAGCTGACTTGGTGAGCGAAGCTAAAGCGATTATGGACATGATGTCTGCACGTGGCGCCGTAGTGCCAATTCCAACTGACGTCGTGTGCGCCAAGGAATTTTCTCCAACTGCTGTGGCAACGGTCAAAGCAGTCGCTGATGTGCAAGATGACGACATGATTCTCGATATCGGCCCAGAAACAGCAGCTGCCCTCGCAGCGCAAATTCGTTTGGCAGGCACGATTGTTTGGAATGGTCCCGTTGGCGTATTTGAATTCGATCAGTTTGGTAATGGCACTAAAGTATTGGCGGAAGCAATTGCGGATTCCAAAGGCTTCTCGATTGCTGGTGGTGGCGACACGCTAGCCGCGATTGCGAAATACAACATCACTGAAAAAATTGGTTATATCTCTACAGGTGGCGGCGCTTTCCTCGAATTCTTGGAAGGCAAGACTTTGCCTGCAGTTGAAATCTTGTTGCAGAGAGCAGCGAAGTAAGTTTCGTATTTTTGATTGTACGAATATAGATTTTTTGATTTGAGCACGACCTTGTAAAAATTATCCATCAGGAGATTCAATGTTACGCGGAACCAAAATTGTAGCGACAGTAGGCCCAGCTTCAAACGATTTAGATACTTTAGTTCGTATGTTGAAAGCCGGTGTGAACGTAGT
>CANHZI010000063.1 GCA_947464955.1 Oxalobacteraceae bacterium | reverse complement strand
TCGAAGGCGACAAAGGTCCATTGGGCGAAGAAGCGATCATGAAATTGGCTGATGCTTTGGATTCTTACATCCCAACACCAGAACGCGCAGTTGACGGTACATTCTTGTTGCCAGTGGAAGACGTGTTCTCCATCTCTGGTCGTGGTACGGTTGTTACTGGTCGAGTTGAACGCGGTATCGTTAAAGTCGGCGAAGAGATCGAAATCGTTGGTATCAAAGATACAGTAAAAACAACATGTACTGGCGTTGAAATGTTCCGTAAATTGCTCGACCAAGGTCAAGCAGGCGACAACGTAGGTGTGTTGTTGCGCGGTACAAAACGTGAAGATATCCAACGTGGTCAAGTTTTGGCTAAACCAGGTTCAATCAAGCCACACAGCCACTTCACAGGCGAAATCTACGTTTTGTCTAAAGATGAAGGTGGTCGTCATACACCATTCTTTAACAACTACCGTCCACAGTTCTACTTCCGTACAACGGACGTAACTGGTTCGATCGAGTTGCCGAAGGATAAAGAAATGGTGATGCCAGGTGATAACGTTTCTATCACTGTAAAATTGATCAACCCGATCGCGATGGAAGAAGGCTTGCGCTTCGCTATCCGTGAAGGTGGTCGTACAGTAGGTGCTGGCGTTGTTGCTAAAATTATTGAGTAATAACTTTTGAGATTCTGAGGGAAATTCCTTCAGAATTTTGAGAAAACCTCAAAAATTGGTGTACACTAGTCGGCTGTCTCACTTTTTAGTGAGGCAGCCGATTTTTTAGTATTCGTTCTTTGTTAAAAATGCCACACGTAATAAGAGATTATTGTGATCGTGGCTCGTTCTTTTGGAAGATATTATGTCTACAGCAAATCAAAAAATTCGTATTCGCTTGAAAGCGTTCGACTACAAGTTGATCGATCAATCTGCACTCGAAATCGTTGAAACAGCGAAGCGTACAGGTGCTGTTGTTAAAGGTCCAGTTCCTTTGCCAACACGTATTCAACGTTTTGACGTTTTGCGTTCCCCGCATGTCAACAAAACATCCCGTGATCAATTCGAAATCCGTACGCATCAGCGTTTGATGGATATCGTTGATCCAACAGATAAAACTGTTGACGCTTTGATGAAGCTCGACTTGCCAGCTGGCGTTGACGTAGAAATCAAATTGCAATAATCGCTTTACCCCGTCAGGATTTTGGTGATTTGAAAATGACTTTCTGATCACTGAATTCCCTGAAAATCAGACATACCATAAATTTTTCGTTTTTCAAACAAATTTGTCTTGTAAGTGAAAAATTTTCGGGTTACAATCGAAGGCTTAGATATAGTTAGGCTTTCGCCTGTCTATTTTTTAAGTTTTTTAACATCAGCCTCACCCAATCGTAGGTGAGAATGGAGAAAACAATGAGCTTGGGCCTAGTTGGTCGCAAGGTTGGCATGATGCGCATCTTTACTGATGATGGAGATTCAATTCCAGTCACAGTATTAGATGTGTCAAACAACCGCGTGACACAAATCAAAACTCCTGAAACAGATGGCTATTCTGCTGTTCAGGTAACTTTCGGCCAGCGCCGCGCATCCCGTGTAACTAAAGCGGCTGCAGGTCACCTCGCAAAAGCGGGTGTGGAAGCTGGTACTGTCTTAAAAGAATTCCGTGTTGACGCTGCTAAGGCTGCTGAGCTCAAAGCAGGTGATGTTGTGCCTGTAGGTTTGTTCGAAGCTGGTCAAAAAGTGGACGTGCAAGGTGTGACGATTGGTAAAGGCTATGCCGGTACTATCAAGCGCCATCACTTCGCTTCTGGTCGTCAAACGCATGGTAACTCCCGTTCGCATAACGTACCAGGTTCTATCGGTATGGCGCAAGATCCTGGTCGCGTTTTCCCAGGTAAGCGCATGACTGGTCACTTGGGTGATGTGAATCGTACTGTGCAAAATCTCGTAATCGCTCGTGTGGATGCTGATCGCCAATTGTTGTTGGTGAAAGGTGCTGTTCCAGGTGCGAAAAATGGTCAGGTGATTGTATCTCCAGCCATTAAAGTTAAAGCAAAGAAGGGGGCTTAATCTATGGAACTGAAGCTCCTAAACGCAGAAGGTCAAGCTGCTTCTAACGTTGCTGCGCCAGATACTATTTTTGGTCGCGATTACAACGAAGCTTTGATTCATCAAGTTGTTGTTGCTTACCAAGCGAATGCACGTAGCGGCAATCGCAAACAATTGGGTCGTGACGAAGTTCACCACACAACTAAGAAGCCATGGCGTCAAAAAGGTACGGGTCGTGCTCGTGCTGGTATGTCATCTTCCCCATTGTGGCGTGGAGGCGGTCGCGCTTTCCCAAATTCTCCTGATGAGAACTTCTCTCACAAAGTTAACAAGAAGATGTATCGCGCAGGTATCTGCTCGATCTTGTCTCAGTTGGCACGTGAAGGTCGTTTGAATGTTGTTGACAGTTTGACTGTTGATGCGCCAAAAACAAAACTCTTGTCCGAAAAATTGAAGGCAATGGGTGTGTTGGATTCTGTTTTGTTGATTACTGAAGATTTCAACGAAAACTTGATGTTGGCTGCTCGCAATCTGGTTAACGTTTTGGTTGTTGAGCCACGTTATGCTGATCCAGTTTCTTTGGTTTTCTACAAGAAAGTGTTGATCACAAAAGCGGCCTTGACAAAGATTGAGGAGATGCTGGCATGAGTGCAACAATCAAGCATAGTGAAGAACGCCTGATGAAGGTGTTGCTGGCTCCGGTGATCTCTGAAAAAGCAACCATGGTTGCAGAGAAAAACGAACAAGTTGTGTTCTTGGTTACTCCAGACGCAACTAAGCCAGAAATCAAGGCTGCAGTTGAGTTGCTGTTCAAGGTTCAAGTTGAATCTGTTCAAGTGGCTAACCGCTTAGGTAAACAAAAACGTACTGGTAGATTTAATGGCCGTCGCAATCATACAAAACGCGCTTTTGTATGCTTGAAACCAGGTCAAGAAATTAACTTTACTGAGGGGGCATAAGCATGGCACTCGTTAAGATGAAGCCAACCTCACCAGGTCGTCGTGGCATGGTTAAAGTGGTAACAGAAGGCTTGCATAAAGGCCGTCCGTTTGCTGCTCTGTTGGAAAAGAAAAATAAAACTGCTGGCCGTAACAACAACGGTCATATCACTACACGTCATATCGGCGGTGGTCATAAGCAGCACTATCGCGTAGTTGATTTCAAACGTTCTAAAGATGGTATCCCTGCGAAAGTTGAACGCATTGAATACGATCCTAACCGTACAGCGCACATCGCTTTGTTGTGCTACGCGGACGGCGAACGTGCATACATCATTGCATCCAAAGGTATGGCTGCTGGTGATCAGGTAATGAATGGCTCTCAAGCACCAATCAAATCTGGTAACTGCCTGCCAATCCGCAATATCCCAGTTGGTACAACTATGCACTGCGTAGAAATGTTGCCAGGTAAGGGTGCGCAGATTGCTCGTACTGCTGGCGCTGGTGTTGTGTTGATGGCGCGTGAAGGTACATACGCTCAAGTGCGCTTGCGCTCTGGTGAAGTACGTCGTATCCATATCGAATGCCGTGCAACTATCGGTGAAGTCGGTAACGGTGAGCATAACCTCCGTAAAATTGGTAAAGCTGGTGCGATGCGTTGGCGCGGTGTTCGCCCAACAGTTCGCGGTGTTGTCATGAATCCTATCGATCACCCACACGGTGGTGGTGAAGGCAAGACAGCAGCAGGACGTCATCCAGTTTCTCCATGGGGTCAGCAAACTAAGGGTAAGAAGACACGTCGCAACAAGCGTACGACTTCCATGATCGTCTCACGCCGTGGCAAGAAATAAGGGGTAACACATGACACGTTCAGCTAAAAAAGGGCCGTTTTGTGACGCCCATTTGGTAAAGAAAGTCGAAGCTGCGCAAGCAACTAAAGACAAAAAGCCAATCAAAACTTGGTCACGTCGTTCGACAATCATGCCTGATTTCATCGGTCTGACAATCGCTGTGCACAATGGTAAGCAGCACGTACCAGTGTACGTTTCTGAAAACATGGTAGGTCACAAATTGGGTGAGTTTGCATTGACTCGCACATTTAAAGGCCATATCGCGGATAAGAAAGCGAAGAGATAATATGGAAACCAAAGCAATATTGAAGGGTGTACGTCTGTCCGAGCAAAAAGGTCGCTTGGTAGCAGACTTGATCCGTGGTAAGAAAGTCGATCAAGCACTAAACATCTTAGCTTTCAGCCCGAAAAAAGGCGCAACTATCATCAAGAAAGTGTTGGAGTCAGCAATTGCTAACGCCGAACATAATGATGGCGCTGATATCGATGAATTGAAAGTGACGACGATTTATGTCGAAAAAGGACCAATTTTGAAGCGCTTCACAGCGCGTGCAAAAGGTCGCGGCGATCGTATCTCTAAACAATCCTGTCACATTTATGTGACTGTTGGTAACTAAGGAGTCACGATGGGACAGAAGATACATCCAACCGGTTTCCGTCTTGCGGTAACTCGTAATTGGTCCTCTCGCTGGTATGCTGGCAATACAAATTTTGCCACTATGCTGGGCGAAGACTTGAAGGTACGTGAATACCTCAAGAAGAAACTGAAGCAAGCTTCCGTTGGTCGCATCCTGATCGAGCGTCCAGCTAAGAATGCACGCATTACTATTTACAGCTCCCGTCCAGGTGTTGTAATTGGTAAAAAAGGCGAAGATATCGAATCTTTGAAAGCGGATTTGGCGAAGATTATGGGCGTGCCAGTGCATGTCAATATCGAAGAAATTCGTAAGCCAGAAATCGATGCACAATTGATCGCTGATTCTATTTCTCAGCAACTCGAAAAACGTATTATGTTCCGTCGCGCCATGAAGCGTGCGATGCAAAATGCAATGCGTTTGGGTGCTAAGGGTATCAAGATCATGTCTAGTGGTCGTTTGAACGGTATCGAAATCGCACGTAAAGAATGGTATCGCGAAGGCCGAGTGCCTCTGCATACATTGCGCGCTGATATCGACTACGGTACAAGTGAAGCGTCTACGACATACGGTATCATTGGCGTTAAGGTTTGGGTTTACAAAGGCGATCGTTTAGCTAATGGCGATGCTCCAGTAATCGAATCCGCACCAGAAGACGACAAAAAACGTCGTGGCCCACGTCGCGAAGATGGCAAACCAAATAGCCGTCCACGTGCGAAGCGCCCTGAAGGTCAAACTCCAACTGGTGCAGCACCAGCAGCTAAACGTGTTCGCACAAAAGCAGCTGACGGCGCAGTATCAGCTGAGAAAGCAGGAGAATAATCATGCTGCAACCAGCACGCAGAAAATATCGTAAGGAACAAAAAGGCCGCAACAAGGGTATTTCCCATGAGCGCGGTACAGCAGTCTCTTTCGGTGAATTTGGTTTGAAAGCAATTGGCCGCGGTCGTATTACGGCGCGTCAAATTGAAGCTGCACGTCGTGCTATGACTCGTCATATCAAACGTGGTGGCCGTATCTGGATCCGTATTTTCCCAGATAAACCAATCTCCCAAAAGCCAGCTGAAGTTCGTATGGGTAATGGTAAAGGTAATCCAGAGTACTACGTAGCCGAGATTCAACCAGGCAAAATGTTGTACGAAATGGATGGCGTAGATGAATCGTTGGCACGTGAAGCGTTCCGCTTAGCTGCTGCGAAATTGCCGTTATTGACAACGTTCGTCGTACGTCAAGTCGGCCAATAAGGGGAGTTGTAAATGAAAGTATCTGAACTCCAAGGCAAGGATCAAGCCGCTTTGACGAAAGAACTGAATGAATTGTTGAAGGCTCAATTCAGCCTGCGTATGCAAATCGCTACGCAACAACTGAATAACACTTCACAACTCAAAAAAGTACGTCGTGACATCGCAAGAGTTAAAACAGTCATGAATCAGAAGGATGCCAAATAATGAACGATCAAGTTAAAGTTGCACTGAAGCGCACATTGATTGGCAAGGTTGTTTCCGACAAGATGGACAAAACAGTGACCGTGTTGGTAGAGCGTCACGTTAAACATCCTTTGTACGGTAAGATCATTGTTCGCACAGCGAAATATCATGCGCACGATGAAGCTAACCAAGCAAAAGCCGGTGACACCGTAGAGATTCAAGAAGGTCGTCCAATCTCTAAAACGAAAGCCTGGACATTGACTCGTGTAATTCAAGTTGCACAAGTCGTATAAAGTTGTTGCAGTAATCGTTTTTTGATGTAATAATGATGGGCTGTCATTTGCACTAGCTGCAAATGACAGCTTAAATGTCTCTCGCGTCTGCTTCTTGCGAGAGTGGTTAAAAAATCGTCCACCTAATCGGTTGACTCGTACATTGTTGCTTGTGTTTTACAGGCGTCCGACAATAAGTGGGTTGGCTGGCGGGACCAAGACTGACTACAGATTTGCAATGTGCGGATTGTGTGGATTAAGTTGGGAAAGAGAACAATATGATTCAAACAGAAAGCCGGCTAGAAGTGGCTGACAATACTGGTGCGCGCGAAGTTTTGTGCATTAAGGTATTGGGCGGTTCTAAGCGTCGTTATGCAGGGATTGGTGACGTTATCAAGGTAACAGTCAAGTCTGCTGCTCCACGCGGTCGCGTGAAAAAAGGTGAAATTTACAATGCAGTTGTAGTTCGCACTGCTAAAGGCGTTCGTCGTCAAGACGGCTCTTTGGTGAAGTTCGACGGCAATGCTGCAGTGTTGTTAAATGCAAAGCTCGAGCCAATCGGAACACGTATTTTCGGCCCAGTAACGCGTGAATTGCGTACTGAGCGTTTCATGAAGATCGTTTCTCTTGCTCCTGAAGTGCTGTAAGGGGTCGTGATGAATAAGATTCGTAAAAACGACGAAGTCATCGTCTTGACGGGTAAAGACAAAGGTAAGCGCGGTCAAGTGCAGCAATGCATCGACAGTGATTACGTTGTTGTAGCAGGCGTGAACGTTGCTAAAAAAGCGACTAAGCCTAACCCAATGACTGGAGCAGTTGGTGGTATCGTTGATAAATTGATGCCGATTCATGTTTCCAATGTTGCGTTGTTCAACGCTGCATCTGGCAAAGCAGACCGTGTAGGTTTTAAAGTTGTGGATGGTAAAAAAGTCCGCGTCTATAAATCTACTGGCGAAGTTGTGAAGGCGTAAAGTCATGGCCCGTCTACAAGCATTATATAAAGATAAAATCGTTGCAGATTTGACTGAGAAATTCTCTTACAAATCTCCAATGGAAGTTCCTCGCATCTTGAAAATCACCCTGAATATGGGTTTGTCCGAAGCTGTCGCTGATAAGAAAATTATCGAGCACGCTGTAGGCGATTTGACAAAGATTGCAGGTCAAAAACCTGTCGTAACAAAAGCGCGTAAAGCGATCGCTGGTTTCAAAATCCGCGAAGGCTATCCAATCGGTTGTATGGTCACATTGCGTGGCAATCATATGTACGAATTCTTGGATCGTCTGGTTACAGTAGCTTTGCCACGTGTACGTGACTTCCGCGGCGTTTCTGGTCGCGCATTTGACGGTCGTGGTAACTACAACATCGGTATCAAGGAACAAATCATTTTCCCTGAAATCGAGTACGACAAGATTGACGCGTTGCGTGGTCTGAATATCAGCATCACTACAACAGCTAAGACCGACGAAGAAGCAAAAGCGCTTCTCGCCGCATTTAAATTTCCGTTCAGAAACTGAGGTCGCCATGGCAAAATTGGCACTGATTAATCGTGAGCAAAAGCGTGCAGATTTGGTGAAGAAATTCGCTGGCAAACGCGCCGAATTGAAGGCCATCATTGATGACCAATCAAAAACTGAAGAAGAGCGTTATTTAGCTCGTTTGAAGTTGCAGGCATTGCCACGTAATTCAAACCCGACTCGTCAACGCAATCGTTGCGCTTTGACAGGTCGTCCACGTGGAACATTCCGTAAGTTCGGTTTGGGCCGTATTAAAGTCCGTGAATTCGCCATGCGTGGTGAAATCCCGGGTATGACTAAAGCTAGCTGGTAATAGGAGAATAAGCAATGAGTATGAGCGATCCTATCGCCGATATGCTGACCCGCATCCGTAACGCGCAAGTTGTTCAAAAGACTGCTGTTGCGATGCCGTCCTCTAAGGTAAAAGTTGCTATTGCAAACGTACTGAAGGACGAAGGCTACATTGAGGATTTCGCAGTAGTTGATGCTGCTGGTAAATCTGAATTGAAAATCGGTTTGAAATATTATGCAGGACGTCCTGTTATTGAGCGCTTGGAACGTGTATCACGTCCAGGTCTCCGTATTTACAAAGGTAAAGACGAGATCCCAAGTGTAATGAACGGTTTGGGCGTGGCCATCGTGTCCACACCTAAGGGCGTTATGACTGACCGCAAAGCACGCGCAACCGGTGTCGGTGGCGAAGTTATTTGCTACGTCGCCTAAGGAGTGCAAGATGTCTCGAGTAGGTAAAATGCCAATCGCGTTGCCAGCAGGTGCAGAAGTTGCAATCTCAGCAGCGGCGATTACAGTAAAAGGTCCAATGGGCGTATTGACACAAAGCCTGAACGGCTTGGTGTCAGTTGCTAACGAAGGTGGTTCACTGAACTTCAAACCAGCTAACGAAAGCCGTGAAGCTAATGCTATGACAGGTACATTGCGTGCCCTCGTTAATAACATGGTTAACGGTGTTACTAAAGGTTTTGAGCGTAAGTTGACACTGGTCGGCGTTGGTTATAAAGCGCAAGCGCAAGGCGACAAGCTGAATCTCTCCTTGGGTTTTTCTCATCCTGTAGTACATCAGATGCCAGAAGGCGTGACATGTGCAACACCAACTCCAACTGAAATTCTCATCAAAGGTGTGAATAAGCAGCAAGTTGGTCAGGTCGCAGCAGAAGTTCGTGCATACCGCAGCCCAGAGCCTTATAAAGGCAAGGGTGTCCGCTACGCGGATGAAGTGGTTGTGATTAAAGAAACCAAGAAGAAGTAATAGGGGTTAGACGATGGATAAGAAACAATCACGTCTGCGCCGCGCGACTCAAACCCGTGCCAAGATCGCAGAGCTCAAGGTCACACGTTTATCTGTGCACCGTACGAACTCTCACATCTACGCTAGCATCATTGATGCAGATTCCAAAGTATTGGCATCTGCTTCTACAGTGGAAGCTGAAGTGCGTGCAGAATTGGCAGCGGCATCTAAGCACGGTGGTAATGCTGCGGCAGCCACTTTGATTGGTAAGCGCGTTGCGGAAAAAGCATTGAAAGCAGGAGTTACCGAAGTCGCGTTTGATCGCTCCGGTTTTCGTTACCACGGTCGTGTGAAGGCGTTGGCAGAAGCCGCGCGTGAAGCCGGCTTGAAGTTCTAAGGAATATTCGTCATGGCAAAAATGCAAGCAAAAACAGCAGCCGACAAGCCGGATGATGGCATGCGCGAAAAAATGATCGCGATCAACCGTGTAACCAAAGTGGTTAAGGGTGGTCGTATCATGGGCTTCGCAGCATTGACAGTTGTTGGTGATGGTGACGGCCGTATCGGTATGGGCAAAGGAAAATCGAAAGAGGTTCCAGTGGCTGTACAAAAAGCGATGGAAGAAGCGCGTCGCAAAATGATCAAAGTAACGTTGAAAAATGGTACTTTGCAACACTCAGTAACTGGCAAGCATGGCGCGTCTTCAGTGATGATCATGCCTGCTAAAGAAGGTACTGGCGTGATTGCTGGCGGTCCGATGCGCGCTATTTTCGAAGTCTTGGGCGTAACTAACGTTGTTGCAAAGTCAAACGGTTCCACAAATCCATATAACATGGTTCGTGCAACGTTGAATGGCTTGGCAAAAATGAGTACTCCATCTGACATCGCAGCGAAACGCGGCAAGTCCGTTGAAGAAATTTTGGGCTAAGGTGATCATTATGACTACAACAGTAAAAGTACAATTGGTCAAGGGTTTGATCGGTACGCGCGAATCACATCGTGCCACTGTGCGCGGCTTAGGTCTGCGTCGTGTGAATTCAGTTTCTGAATTGCAAGACACACCAGCTGTACGCGGTATGATCAACAAAGTCTCGTATCTTGTGAAGGTTGTATCGTAAGCCTTAGGGTTTGCGATCGGAGCAAATTATGGAATTAAATACAATCCAACCAGCTGATGGCGCAAAACACGCAAAACGTCGTGTTGGTCGCGGTATCGGTTCTGGTATCGGTAAAACAGCGGGCCGTGGTCACAAAGGTCAAAAATCCCGTACAGGCGGTTTTCATAAAGTAGGTTTCGAAGGCGGTCAAATGCCTTTGCAACGTCGCTTGCCTAAGCGTGGTTTCAAATCTTTGGCAACACCTTACAAAGCAGAAGTTCGTTTGTCTGATCTGGAAAACTTGCCAGTAACAGAAATCGACATCTTGGCTTTGAAACAAGCGGGTGTTGTGTCTGATTTGGCACGTGTTGTTCGCGTGATTTTGTCAGGTGAGATCACTAAGAAAGTAACTTTGAATGGCTTAATCGCTACCAAAGGTGCTAAAGCTGCGATCGAAGCTGCTGGCGGCTCTGTCGCTTAATAACGAAATTCATTGCGAAATTCTGGAGCAATAATTGGCAACATCTCCTCAACAAACTAAAAGTGCAGCAAGTGGTTTTCCTTGGGGAAGACTATGGTTTTTGCTTGGTGCATTGGTTGTATATAGGATAGGCGCACACATACCTGTTCCTGGGATTGATCCAACGGTTCTGGAAACATTATTTAAACAAAACCAAAATGGTATTTTGGGTATGTTTAATATGTTTTCAGGCGGCGCACTGGCGAAGTTCACAATCTTAGCTTTGGGTATTACACCTTACATTTCTGCATCGATTATTATGCAGTTGATGTCTGTGGTTTCCCCTCAGTTGGAAGCGTTAAAAAAAGAAGGCGAGTCTGGTCGTCGCAAGATCACTCAGTACACGCGCTATGGCACTTTGGTGCTTGGTATAGTTCAAGCTTTCTTTATCGCTTTTGGACTCGAAACTCAGCCTGGCTTGGTTCTCGATCCGGGTATGGCATTTAGATTTACAACGGTAGTAACTTTGGTTACCGGCACCATGTTCTTGATGTGGTTGGGTGAGCAAATTACTGAGCGCGGTTTGGGTAACGGCATCTCGATTATTATTTTCGCTGGTATCGTTGCTGGATTGCCTGGTGCATTAGCAGGTCTGTTTGATTTGGTTCATACAGGCGCAATGCAACCAATTTCAGCGTTGGTAATCTGTGTCATGGCCGCTGCTGTTACGTTCTTGGTTGTTTTTGTAGAGCGTGGTCAGCGTAAGATCTTGGTCAATTATGCTAAGCGTCAAGTTGGTAACAAAGTTTATGGTGGCCAAAGCAGCCACTTGCCATTGAAGTTGAATATGGCTGGTGTAATTCCTCCGATTTTCGCGTCGTCAATCATTATGTTGCCGGCGACGATTACAGGAATGTTTGCAAAAGGTGCGCAAGATCAGGAATCTGGCTTTGTCCGCTTCCTGCAAGATCTGGCGAGCTCTTTGTCAACTGGTGAGCCCATCCATGCTTTGTTGTATGCGGTAACTATCATTTTCTTCTGCTTTTTCTATACGGCGTTGGTTTTCAACAGTAAAGAGACAGCAGATAATTTGAAGAAGAGCGGTGCGTTTGTTCCAGGGATTCGTCCTGGTGATCAAACAGCTCGTTATATCGATAAGATTTTGATGCGTTTGACGCTGATTGGCGCGATGTACATTACGCTGGTTTGCTTGTTGCCTGAATTATTGATCGCTCATTGGAAGGTACCATTTTATTTCGGCGGCACATCGCTGTTGATTATCGTGGTGGTGACAATGGACTTCATGGCGCAAGTACAGAATTACGTTATGTCACAGCAATACGAATCGCTTCTTCGTAAAGCAAATTTCAAGGGCGGCGTACCTTCACGGTAAGCACCCAGAGGAACAGCAGACCGAATGGCAAAAGACGACGTTATACAGATGCAGGGAGAGATTCTAGAGAATCTTCCGAATGCAACATTTCGAGTTAAGTTGGAAAATGGGCATGTTGTGCTTGGCCATATTTCAGGAAAAATGCGAATGAACTATATCCGCATTCTGCCTGGTGATAAGGTGACAGTAGAATTGACGCCTTATGATTTGAGCCGAGCACGTATTGTGTTCCGGACCAAGTAAATTAAATTGAACTAGAAGGGAAGAGGGCAAAAATGAAAGTTCTCGCATCAGTTAAGCGGATTTGCCGCAACTGCAAGATCATCAAGCGCAAAGGTGTTGTTCGTGTAATTTGCACAGAACCACGCCATAAACAGCGCCAAGGTTAATTAACGTTATTGAACGAGGAATAACGAATGGCACGTATAGCAGGGGTTAATATCCCAAATCATCAGCATACCGTAATCGGCTTACAAGCTATCTATGGTATTGGCGGCCCACGCGCAGCAGATATCTGTGCAGCAACGGGTGTTCCGACCACTAAAAAGGTCAAAGATCTGGACGACAACGAGTTAGAAAAGCTTCGCGATAGTATTGCAAAATACGTTGTTGAAGGTGATCTTCGTCGTGAAATCTCGATGAACATCAAGCGTTTGATGGACTTAGGCTGCTACCGCGGTCTGCGTCATCGCAAAGGTTTGCCTGTTCGTGGTCAACGTACACGTACTAATGCACGTACACGTAAAGGCCCACGTAAAGCAGCGCAATCATTGAAGAAATAATCCAGTAAGCTGGATTCAAGGAACCAATTATGGCAAAAGCACAAAATAACGCAGCGGCAGCTCGCGCTCGTAAAAAAGTTAAGAAAAATGTTGCTGAAGGTATCGCACACGTTCACGCATCTTTCAACAACACCATCATCACGATCACTGATCGTCAAGGCAATGCATTGTCTTGGGCAACTGCTGGTGGTCAAGGTTTTAAAGGCTCTCGTAAATCTACACCTTTCGCAGCTCAGGTTGCGGCAGAAGCAGCTGGTAAAGTTGCTGTAGAATGCGGTATCAAAAATCTTGAAGTACGTATCAAAGGCCCAGGCCCAGGTCGTGAGTCCTCTGTGCGTGCTTTGAATAATTTGGGTATCAAGATCTCTTTGATTCAAGACGTTACGCCAGTTCCACACAACGGCTGCCGTCCTCCAAAGCGTCGTCGTATCTAATACTTGGCTTAGCGTGAGCTAAGCTTTGGAAATTCTGGCATTCGTGCTAGAATGCAGCCCGCCAATTCAATTGGTGGGTTTTGTTCTTTAGAATTGTTATTCGTTTTTTTAAGACCACTGTTTGATAGCAGGTAGATCAAACTAGCGCAGGCGAACGCTTGCGTCATTTACAAAGGAAATTATTGTGGCACGTTATATCGGACCAAAAGCAAAATTATCCCGTCGCGAAGGCACGGATCTGTTTCTGAAAAGCGCACGTCGCTCTTTGGACTCCAAATGCAAATTAGATGTAAAACCAGGTCAACACGGCGCGAAATCTGGCGCACGTACATCTGACTTCGGTAATCAATTGCGTGAAAAACAAAAAGTTAAACGTATGTACGGCGTGTTGGAACGTCAGTTCCGTCGTTATTTCGCAGAAGCTGATCGCCAAAAAGGTAACACAGGCGAAACTCTGTTGAAATTGTTGGAATCCCGTTTGGACAACGTTGCATACCGTATGGGTTTCGGCTCCACACGTGCAGAAGCACGTCAATTGGTTAGCCACAAAGCATTCACAGTTAACGGTAACGTAGTGAACATCGCTTCCTATCAAGTTAAAGCTGGCGACGTAGTTGCAGTTCGTGAAAAAGCGAAAAAGCAAACACGTATCGTTGAAGCTTTGTCTTTGGCAGAACAAGTCGGCATGCCATCTTGGGTTGCAGTCGATGCGAAGAAAATGGAAGGCACATTCAAGTCTATGCCAGATCGCAGCGATATCGCTCACGATGTCAACGAATCCCTGATCGTTGAATTGTATTCTCGTTAATATTAAGTTTCACCGCCTGCCCATTTTACGATGGGCAGGCTTTTTTCTTTTTGCCATCAGCCTTATCGGTGTAACGAGCCGAGGGTATTGAAAAGGACAAATCATGCAAAACAATCTGTTTAAGCCTCGTATTATCGATGTCGAAATGTTGGGCCCTGGCTCAGCAAAAGTTGTGATGGAACCGTTTGAACGTGGTTTTGGTCATACTTTGGGTAACTCTTTGCGCCGTGTTTTGTTGTCTTCTATGGTTGGTTATGCGCCAACAGAGGTAACGATCGCTGGCGTGGTTCACGAATATTCGACACTCGATGGCGTTCAAGAAGACGTCGTTGATATCTTGTTGAACTTGAAGGGCGTGGTTTTCAAGTTGCATGAACGTGATGAAGTGACTTTGACTTTGAAAAAAGAAGGCGAAGGCGCTGTATTGGCTTCTGATATCGAATTGCCACACAATGTTGAATTGATCAATCCAGAACACGTGATTGCGAATTTGACTGCTGGCGGTAAGTTGGATATGCAGATCAAGGTTGAAAAAGGCCGTGGCTACGTTCCTGGTAACGTACGTCGCTTGTCTGAAGATGCGAACAAAACAATTGGTCGTATCATTTTGGATGCTTCTTTCTCCCCAGTACGTCGTGTTTCCTATTCTGTTGAGTCTGCTCGTGTTGAACAACGCACTGACTTGGATAAATTGATCATCAACATCGAAACAAATGGTGTGATCACTCCAGAAGAAGCGATTCGTCAATCCGCTCGTGTATTGGTAGATCAATTGCATGTATTCGCGGCATTGGAAGGCACAGAAGCTGCTGCTGAAGCGCCATCTCGCGCACCAGCCGTTGATCCAGTATTGTTGCGTCCAGTCGATGATTTGGAATTGACAGTACGTTCTGCGAACTGCTTGAAAGCTGAAAACATTTACTACATTGGTGATCTGATCCAACGTAGTGAAAACGAATTGCTCAAGACACCAAACTTGGGTCGCAAGTCTTTGAACGAAATCAAAGAAGTATTGGCGTCCCGTGGTTTGTCTTTGGGTATGAAGCTCGAAAACTGGCCACCAGCTGGTTTAGAGAAGTAACTAATTGGTTGAACATCGATCACGCTCTTGCGTGGTCGATGGTGTAGGTGAGTAGGAAGACATTACCGGTCCGCGTCAAATGGTTTGACGATAGAAGAACTGGAATTTTTAAACATATTGAAAGGAAGTACCATGCGTCATCGTCACGGCTTACGTAAGCTGAATCGTACATCATCCCATCGTTTAGCAATGTTGCGCAACATGACAGTTTCTCTGTTGCGTCACGAAGCGATTAAAACAACTTTGCCAAAAGCAAAAGAATTGCGCCGCGTCGTTGAGCCAATTTTGACTTTGGCGAAAACAGACACATTGGCAAACAAACGTTTGGCATTCAATCGTTTGCGCGATCGTGAAATCGTTCAAAAATTGTTCGCAGAATTGGGCCCACGTTTCGCAAATCGTAACGGTGGTTACTTGCGTATTTTGAAAATGGGTTTCCGCGTTGGCGACAATGCACCTATGGCATACGTAGAATTGTTGGATCGTCCAGAAGTTACTGATGCAGCTGATGCGCCAACAGTAGAAGAATAAGCTAAATAATTTTAGCTAGATTCGAATCAGAAAGCCGTTCATGCAAATGAGCGGCTTTTTTGTTTTTGAGCGATAAAGCTTTGTGATTTCCGAGGCTTGTCGCTGTTCATAGGCGTTGAATTTGCTTCCAAATGTAAGTGCCGCAAGCAATCTCATTTCGCATCGGTTAAGATAGGGTTTCAGAATCTGGCTATTAAAATGAATATGGAAATCCCTATCAGCTTTATCTTTGGTGCCACCGGCAAGCGGACGGGCATCATTTCGCATCTGAAACGGATGTTGCTCGCTAGCTTCTTGGCGTTGCTCGCCCTCTTCAATGCTTCTCCAGCAACGGCCGATGAGTTCCTTGACCCTGCGATTGCATTTAAGGTTGATGCCAAGCTTGTCGCTAAGGATCAACTGCGGATAGATTTCACTATCGCCAAGGGCTATTACTTGTATCGCGAACGTTTTAAATTTGCGGCTGAGGGGGCGACGCTGGGTCAATTTGACTTTCCACGTGGTGTCATTAAATACGATGAGACCTTTGAAAAGGATGTGGAAACCTACCATGATCAATTGACGATCACGATTCCCGTTGCGGCCACTGGTGATTTCAAGGTAAAGCTGACGCAACAAGGTTGTGCTGATGCGGGTTTGTGCTACCCACCGATGGATTTAGTCCTTCCTATTAAGTTCGACGCTGCGACGGGAGAGATGAATACAAGCGGCGCTCAGACTCAGTCCGCTAGTCAGGCGGGCGCCACTGCAGGCGAAGCAGAATCAAGCGGCATCGCAAGTACCCTCAAAAGTGGACGCTTGGTGTTGATTATTCCATTGTTTTTCGTATTGGGACTGGGGTTGTCATTCACTCCTTGTGTCCTGCCTATGGTGCCTATTCTTTCCTTCATCATTGTTGGCGAAGGCGCTGCTATTAAACGGAGCCGTGGTTTCTTCTTGTCGTTGAGCTACGTGCTAGGCATGGCCTTGGTCTACACCGCATTGGGTGTTAGTGCTGGACTACTAGGCGAAGGTCTTGCTGCCGCTTTACAGAACCCCTGGGTACTGTCTTCCTTTGCAGGATTGATGGTGCTGTTATCGCTCTCGATGTTTAACGTGTACCAGCTCCAAGTGCCGGCCGCGATTCAAACTAAGTTGAGTATGTTTTCTGAAGGGCAAAGAAACGGCAAGATGGCGGGCGTGTTTTTGATGGGAGCCATTTCAGCACTGATTGTAGGCCCGTGTGTAGCGGCGCCCTTGGCGGGTGCTTTGGTGTACATTAGCCAAACACGTGATGTGGTGGTCGGTGGTAGTGCCTTGTTTGCGATGGCCATGGGTATGGGCGTCCCGCTCTTGTTAGTTGGGATGTCGGCGGGCAGCCTCTTGCCTCGTGCAGGCCTGTGGATGGAGCAGATCAAACGCTTCTTTGGTGTCTTGATGCTAGCAATGGCGATTTGGATGGTATCCCCAGTTTTACCAGCCGCGGTGCAAATGATTGCATGGGCCGCGCTATTGATCTCTTATGCGGTCTACCAAGCCTTCTTCTATAAAGGTAAATTGTTTTCCAAATTTATTGCAGGTGTGTTCTTCATTCTTGGGGCGATACAACTTGCAGGAGTCTCGACAGGCGGTCGTGATGTGTTTTCACCGTTGGCGCATCTCTCCGGTAATGTTGTGCATGTCAAATTCCAACGTGTCAAATCGAGTGCAGAACTCGATGCGGTCCTTCAACAATCCGCAGGCAAGATCGTGATGTTTGATTTCTACGCGGATTGGTGCGTGTCTTGCAAAGAAATGGAAAAGTTAACTTTTGTTGAACCTCGCGTGAAAGCGAAGCTGGATCAAATGGTCTTGCTGCAAGTCGATGTCACTGCGAACAATGCCGATGACAAAGCACTTTTGAAACGCTTCGGACTGTTTGGGCCGCCAGGGATTATTTTCTTCGATAAGGCTGGAAAAGAAATCGAAGCCAAGCGCGTGATCGGCTATCAAAATGCCGATAAGTTCTTGCAGTCTTTGAGTGCAGTCGAAGGACAGTAGACCCTAGCGAAACATGCTGATGGTGTTAACATCAAAAGAGGCGACTAGGTCGCCTCTTTTTTATTGTACTGGTACGACTAGCTCTGCATAGTCGTATAAGGCGCCGAGTATTTCTTGTGCTTCCTCGTCAGCCGTTTCGGACAAGGCATCGATTTGGTTAAAGTAAGTCTCCACCGAGCGCGCCTGCGCTTCGCCGTGAATCAGACGTGCGATGCGATGCTCTTCCCATTGCTGTTGCTCATCCGCGCTCAAAGCTTGAGGGAAGTTGCGAGCCTTGTAGCGGAAAAAAAGTTCGCTCAAGCGTTCATCTTGAAAATGTGGTTTTGCTTTTTGTAGTTGTGCCGCATCCATTTGTCGCAAGTCATTGAGGATGCGTCGATCACCCGTGCCTATAAACCCTCCGTAGAGATCCTCATCGACATCAGTAGCTTCCATTTCAGGGCGCGCATAGACTTGTGACCAGAAATCGCTCGTCAACTCTCCCGACTGGGAAAGTTGCACGGCACGCTCGGCGTATGTTTGCACTTGGTCGAGATCGATTTGCCAGCGAGCGGCCATTTCTGCACTTAATGTCTTCAAGTTGCCGATGACGATAGGCGACTTATTCAGGTGTATGCTCTTAACGGGGAGTCGACTAACACCTTCAGGAAGCGCCTCCGTTTTGCTGAACATACGTAATTGAATTTCTGCGACATCAAGACCTACGAGTTCTTGCGGATCGAAGCGTAAGTCCCAAGCGATGATCTCGTTTTTGTTTTTCGGATGTACAGCAAGTGGCCACATCACTGCAAGACAACCATAGCTCGTATTGAACATACCTGATACATGCAAGAACGGCTTGCCCAATAAAGGCAAACCAAGTTCACTCGCAGCTTTTTCCTTCTTGTGTAGAGCGAAGCAGAAATCGAATAGCTTAGGTTGTTTCTGTTTGACTAAGCGAGCCAAAGCGATCGTCGCTCTAACGTCAGACAAAGCATCATGCACCGCTTCATGGGCAATGCCATTGGCTGCGGTTAAGTGTTCGAGCCTAAAGCTGGGCTTCCCTTCTTCGTTCAAGGGCCAATTAATTCCCTCAGGACGAAGAGCGTAACAAGTACGCAGCATGTCCATGATGTCCCAACGTCCGCATTGGTTTTGCCATTCACGTGCATAGGGGTCGATTAAGTTACGCCAGAACATAAAGCGAGTGATCTCATCATCAAAACGAATCGTGTTATACCCGACACCGATCGTGCCGCTGGCGGCTAATGCTTGTTCGACTTGTGCTGCAAATTGATACTCTGGCAGGCCTTGCTCTAAACATTGTTGCGGCGTGATGTGCGTGATCAAACAGGATTGAGGATCAGGCAAAAAGTCATTCGCTGGTTTGCAGAAAATATTGATCTCTTCACCGATTTCGTTAAGCTCCGCATCGGTGCGAATGGCCGCAAATTGGGCGGGTCGGTCGCGTCGTGCGATAGCGCCAAAAGTTTCGTAATCGTGCCAAAGAAAGCTATGAGTGTGCATGTTGAGATCTTGTTTTTCAAGTAGAAAATGAAGTCACGGTCTTAATCGAGACGGCGACGTTCACGGTCACCAAAGTAACGCAATTTGATGAATACGATAACTAACACGACAACTATCGCTACCATACCACCGACTACTTTCCAAAAACCAGCTTCATCCGCAAGCAATGGCATCTTCGCAAAGTTCATTCCGAAAATCCCGGTCAACAAAGTGAGAGGCATGAACAAAGCCGTAATCACCGTCAGCCAACGCATGATGTCGCTGGTTCGATGAGCCATCGCTGCGAAGTGAATTTGCACTGACGACTCCAACGAGGCTTCTAAACGTCGCGCATGGTTTAACACGCGATTGACGTGCTCCATCACATCATTAATTCGCACCAACAATAAATCTTTGGCACGACTATGGTGTTCGGCATTGCCATCGTAAGTGTCGATCAAGTGGTCGCGTAACTCCTGCAGGGCATCGTATTGTTCTTCACACAGGTGATCGAGTTTGCGTATCTCGATACGCGAATCGAGTAGGGCGATCCAATTGTTGAAAGGCTTACGTGGATCGAGTAAGGCGTGTTGCCAGCGATCGAGTTGATTCGTTAATGGCTGACGTAGGTCGAGATATTGATCGACCATGGCGTTCAACATACGTAACATCAAATCTTCAGGTGATGTCGGTAGGCGACTCGCATGATTATTGTTTTCGCTTTTGGGTTTGTAGGCCAGTAAACGTTGGCGAGTCGCTTCAATGGTGCGGCTGTTTTTTCCTCGTACGGTGACGAGTGCAGTCCCTAAAAGTAGAAAAGAAATAGGTAAGGTCTGAAGCTTGTTCAAAGCCGCAGGAATCTTGCGTGAATTTGGCTCAGTGTTCGTAGGCGCTTCACTATGCAACGCCAATTTTTGGAAGACGACTAATTCGTAATCTTGCGTTGCATCGAAGTAAGAAGGGTGAGTCAGGTTGATGACATCTTTGAGGTGCAGGTCGTAAAGACGAATGCCTGTGATTTTTTCGACTTCATCACGCCAGGCTTCTGGGTTAGCGGCGACCTCTTCATGAGTGACATCCAGCCACAAAAAACGGCAGCTTTCGTCGAGAGACAATTCACTGCCATTGGCATTACTGATTTCAGTGGAATTTGGAGTTGAGCTCGTCGCTAATTCCGCGGCGGAAACATCGTGCATCGAGTTTAGCACGACCTGCGATTCACTTATGTAGAAGATATCCATCCAGCACACTTCGTAAGAGTTTGATTAAAGCGCCTGCTGTACGCTGGCTGCACTACAGCAGGCAAAATCAAAGCTTACTTGGTTTGCAATAAACGCGCTACATCTCTTGCGAAATAGGTCAAGATGCCATCCGCACCAGCACGTTTGAAGGCTAAGATCGCTTCCATCATGGTTTTGTCATGATCGATCCAGCCGTTGATCGATGCTGCTTTGATCATGGCATACTCACCGCTCACTTGGTAAGCGAAGGTCGGCACTTTGAATTCATCTTTCACGCGACGCACGATGTCGAGATAAGGCATGCCTGGTTTCACCATCACCATATCGGCACCTTCTGCCAAATCCAAGGCAACCTCACGCAAAGCCTCGTTACTGTTGGCAGGGTCCATTTGATAATTGGCTTTGTTGCTCTTGCCGAGATTACCAGAAGAACCGACCGCGTCACGGAAAGGGCCATAAAATGCGGAAGCATATTTTGCTGAGTAGGCCATGATGCGAGTGTAAATAAAGCCGTTACTTTCCAAAGCTTCCCGAATCGCACCAATGCGGCCATCCATCATATCGCTAGGAGCGACGATGTCAGCGCCTGCTGCGGCATGGGTTAGCGCTTGGCGCACTAACATCGCTGTTGTTTCATCATTCAAGACATAGCCCGTTTCATCGATCAAGCCATCTTGACCGTGGCTGGTGTAAGGATCGAGCGCGATATCAGTCAAAATGCCAAGCTCTGGGCAAGTTTGTTTCAGAGCGCGAATGGCGCGCGGAATCAAACCCTCAGGGTTGGTTGCTTCAATACCGTCTTCGGTCTTAAGAGACTGATCAATCGATGGAAATAGGGCCATTACAGGGATGCCAAGTTGAACGCAATCTTTCGCCACTTCCAACAGTTTATCGAGAGACATGCGTTCTACGCCTGGCATCGATACCACGGGCTCAACGCGATTTTCCCCATCGACGATGAATACGGGATAGATCAAATCAGAAGCGGTAACATGGTTTTCGCGCATTAAATTGCGAGAAAAAGTATCGCGGCGCATACGACGCATACGAATGGCGGGGAATGGGGCGGACGAATTGATGGTCATAAGTAATAAAAAAATGTCGTGGTTTATGAAACTTTTCTTACCTTTTGTGCTCTTAGGAATAGGCAATATGCTTACCGCTGGTCCTCCCTAAGCGGGGCGCCTCTTGTTCCCATTCGATAGGCGTTTTTTTGCCCCAGCATCTTTGGTGCTGGGGATTTTTTACCTTGTAGCTGCTCGATCTGCAATAAAACTTTCTTCATTGCAAAAATTAGTTTGCTTGCTGGCCTTCCACATCTGTCGTTTCAGTGTCTTCGATTGCATCGAGATCGATATCGAGACCTGTTAGCTCTCTGATCTTAGCATCGGCTTCCTCAATTCCTGTCCGTTTCAGAGCGGAAAATAATTGTGCTGTAAATGGATATGGGGTGCCGTTGGCATCGACATAACTCGCTAGCACGGTTTTCGCTAAGCGCAAGGCATTGGTGGCTTCGTTGCGGTTAAGCTTGTCCGCTTTAGTGAGTAAGCAATGTACTGGGCGACCAGTCGGCGCGAACCACTCTAACATTTGTCGATCGAGATCGGTGAACGGGCGACGCGAATCCATGATCAAGATCAAGGCCGCGAGTTGATCGCGCTTTTGCACGTATGAACCCAACAGGACATTCCAATGGTTCTTCGCCGCACCTGGAACTTCGGCGTAGCCATAGCCAGGAAGGTCAACCAGCATGGCGCGTATTTCTTCTTGTATCGTTTCATCCTTACGATGCTGCCCGACGTGCGCACCACCAATCGAGAAAAAGTTGATATGTTGGGTACGACCGGGGGTCTTTGAGGCAAAGCAGAGTTTTTTCTGGTTGCACAAAATATTGATGGCAGTCGACTTGCCAGCGTTAGAGCGACCTGCGAACGCCACTTCAGGAACCTTGAGGCTAGGAAGATCTCGCAAATGATTGACTGTCGTAAAAAAACGCGCTTGCCAAAGGATAGACATAGGAGGGGCCAATCTTGATGAAAACAGCATGAAACTGCAAAAAGTAAGGCGGAAACTGTTCATTTCAGCCTGAAAAGTGAGGTTTCCTTGCGTCAATTGACTTGGAATACCTCAACATTTCCACAAAAGCTATTGTACAATAAGGGGTTCGCTACGTGGGCTCAATCAAGATTTAGAGCTGGTCACGTACATCGTATGCTCCAACAGAACCGATTTCCAATTTTCAGTCTCAAGGTGTTTGAATGAACCGTGCATTTTTATCATTTTCTAAGTCCCTTAGCGTGATCGCTTTAGCGGCTTCTTCCATGGTTTCTGTTGCTTATGCCAACGAAACAGCTAAACCAGCGAAAGCAGATGCGAGCAAAGGTGAAGCTCTGTACACCAGCGGTGATGCAGCACGTGGTTTGGTAGCATGCGTTTCTTGCCATGGTGCAGCAGGTAATTCGACGATCACCGTTAATCCAAAATTGTCTGGTCAGCACGAAGCCTATGTTGTCAAACAATTGACAGATTTCACGACGCCAGCGCGCAACAACCCAGTCATGACCACGTTTGCAAAAGCAATGACGGCGGAAGACATGAAAAATGTTGCTGCATTCTTGGCAACACAGAAACCAAAAGCGGGCGCTGCGAAAAATAAAGATATCGTTGAATTAGGTAAGAAAATCTACCGCGCGGGTATCGCTGAGAAAAACGTTCCAGCATGTGCTGGCTGCCATAGCCCGAACGGTGCTGGTATTCCAGCTCAATTCCCACGCTTGGCTGGTCAACATCAGGACTACACAGTGGCGCAATTAGCGAGTTTCAGCAAAGGCACACGTCAAAATAGTGCACAAATGGTGACCATCGCGAAGCGCATGTCTGAAGAAGAAATGAAAGCGGTTGCTGATTACATCGCTGGTTTGAAATAATCGCCATTATTTGCAACACGCACTCTGATCTCTACGCATAGAAAAAGACGACAGAGCTAAAGAAGATTAACGGAGGGGGTGGCGCTTGCCATCCCCTTTTTGTTTGTGGATATTCATGGAAAACGAAACCAGTACTTCCGGTTGGGAAATTCAAACGCGCCGCGCTTGGTTAGCGAGTACCGTTGAACTTTTGTCATCGATGCGTTTTGCGATCAGTTTGCTTTGCATGATCGCGATTACTTCTATTGTTGGCACCTTCCTTAAACAAAACGAGCCCCTCAATAACTATGTCAATCAGTTCGGGCCCTTTTGGTTCGAAGTGTTTCAGCATTTGGGTTTGTATTCTTTGTATTCAGCTTGGTGGTTCTTGTTGATCATGGCATTTCTGGTGTTGTCGACCAGCCTTTGCCTGTGGCGTAATGCGCCGAAAATGCTGCGCGATGTCGCTAGTTGGCGTGACAATGTACGTGAACAATCTTTGCGTAATTTCCATCACCGCGGTGAGTGGGTGGTCAGCAAGTCGACGCCTGAACTGCAGTCAATGATTTCCAGCTATATCCAACAATTGGGATATAAATTTAAAGCCGTAGATAAAGACGGTGCGGTGCTAATCGCCGCGAAGCAGGGCGCAGGTAATAAATGGGGATATATCTTCGCCCATGCAGCGATTGTTATTATTTGCGTTGGCGGTTTGTTGGATTCTGATCTCGCTATTCGCTTTCAAACCTGGTTTATGGGTAAAGTACCCTACGAAGGCAGTGGTGTCTTGATCTCCGAGATCCCAGAGAAATATCGCTTATCAAAATCGACACCGACTTTCCGTGGCAATGTCGCCGTTCCTGAAGGCAGCAGTGCAAACGTCGCCATCATTCAGCAGAGTAAAGGCGTCTTGCTCCAAGACTTGCCGTTCACGATTCAACTCAATAAATTTAATATCGATTTTTACTCAACTGGCATGCCTAAGCTGTTTGCGAGTGAAGTGACGGTAATCGATCATGAAACGGGTAAGAGTTTTCCTGCAACGGTAAAGGTGAATCATCCTTTAATTTATAAAGGCGTGGCGGTTTTTCAGTCAAGCTTTGATGATGGCGGCAGCCGTCTGCAATTGAAGATCCACCCTATGCAAGGAAAGTCTGCGCAAACCACAGAACTCAAAGGGACCATGGGTGGCTCAACGACCCTCGATCCGAACTTGGCAAAAGGCGAGGCGTATAGTATTGAGTGGTCGGGCTTCCGTCCCCTGAACATCGAAGATATGGCACGCAACGGACAAGACGTACGGGCAGTGAATCCGAATGCGAATTTTGTAGAACGACTATCTGCAGATTTAGATAAACATTCGGGTGCTGCGGCGAAGAAGCCAGAAGATAAGACGCTCAAAAACGTAGGCCCGACTGTACAGTACAAGCTACGCGACAAAACAGGCCAAGCGCGTGAATTTCATAACTACATGAGCCCCATCCTGCTCGATGGCGCTTGGGTGTATTTGGCAGGTACGCGTGAGTCTCCGAACGAGGCGTTTCGCTATCTTCGTATCCCTGCTGATGATGAAAACAGCCTGAAAGAGTGGATGCGCTTACGTGCAGCCCTTGCTGACCCTGAGTTGCGGGTCAAAGCAGCAGAACGTTATGCTAAACGCGCGTTGACAAACGCCGAAACGGGTAAATTCCAGGATCAATTGACCGCCTCAGCAGTGAAAGGCTTGAGTATTTTTGCTGGAGGCGAGGAAGGGGCAAAACTATCTGGTTTCGCTGCCATTGCAGGCTTCTTGGAAAAAGTCCCAGCGGCGGAACAAGGGAAGGCTGCCGATGTGTTTATGAAAATTCTCAACGGCAGTATGTGGGATCTGTGGCAATTAGCACGTGAGCGCGATAGTTTACCGCTCTTGGAGTTGAATGAACAACGTGCACAATTTTTGCAATTGGCTACCTCAAGCCTGTCGGATTCATTCTTCTACGGTGCTCCTGTGTATCTGGAATTAACAGGCTTTGAAGAAGTGAAGGCTTCGGTTTTTCAAGTGGCAAAAGCACCGGGGCAAAATATTGTGTATCTTGGCTGCTTATTCTTAGTAATCGGGGTGTTCGCGATGTTCTATGTGCGTGAACGTCGCTTATGGTTATGGATTAAAGCTGACGGTAATCAGAGTCGGGTCTTAATGGCGATGAGTTCTCAGCGCAAGACGCTAGATTTTGAAAAAGAATTCGAACAATTAAGACAACAGTTGTCGGCGCGTTTTGCGGTTGAACCAATCGAGAAAACGGAAGTGCAAAAGCCAGCATCAGATCTAGGTGCAGATCTGTAATGTATTGAAAAAAGCTGAAAAAGCAAAATAGGAAGAGTAATGGAAAACATCGTAGAACATCAAAGTTTCTTCAAGCGACTCACTGCCAT